>JBFIDU010000089.1:0-6540 GCA_041603755.1 Methylophilaceae bacterium | reverse complement strand
ATGTGATGCGCTTTATAATCACCAGTTTAAAACATTAAATGGAAAGACGTTTGATTTATGCGAGTATCAAGACAAGCCAATTTTGGTGGTCAATACCGCTAGCAAGTGTGGATTCACACCACAGTTTGAGGCGCTAGAAGGGCTATACAAGCAATATAAAGCGCAGGGCTTGCTAGTCATAGGTTTTCCATCAAACGACTTTAAACAAGAATTATCTGATGATAAGAAAATAGGTGATTTCTGTAAGATGACTTATGGCGTTGAGTTTCCAATGATGTCTAAAAGTGCGGTACGAGGCAGTGACGTAAATCCTTTTTATAAGCAACTAATAGATAGAACAGGCACTGCGCCGAAATGGAATTTTTACAAATATGTAATTGCACCTAACGGTCAAAAAGTCACTGCATTTTCCAGTATGACTAAGCCTGACTCAGAAGATATTATGAAAGAAATCAAACCTTATCTTAAGTAAGATAAGCCCAGTCAACCTTATTTGATTCTTTGTTCTGCTGGGTGTATTTGTTTTTTTGGCTGTTTGATTTTCTGCATAATAATAGCGGAGAGCTCTTCAACAGACCGACTCGTTGAATCTGCCCAGCTAATATTGTATTTTCGCATCATTTTTTCTGCAGTGGCTATCTCGTTACGGCAATTACTTAAAGATGCATAAAAGCTATCAGGGCGGCGCTCACTTCTAACCGAATGTAGCCGCTCTGGTTTGATAGATAAGCCAAATATCTTATCAATATGTTTTAGTAGTGATTCTGGCAGCGTACCTCTTTCAAAATCTTCTGGTATAAGCGGGTAGTTAGCTGCTTTAATACCAAACTGCATTGCTAGATAAAGACTAGTGGGTGTTTTACCGCAACGTGAAACGCCGACAAGAATGACTTGTGCCTGATCAAGATTTGCGTCTGTTTGGCCATCATCATGATTAAGTGAGAAGTTGATTGCATCTATGCGCTCATCATAGCTGTGGCCCATTGCGCCATGTGCGATGCCAGAACCTGTTAAAGGCGTTTCATTCAGCTCTACACCTAGTGGGTCTATAAAGGTGTTAAATAGGTCTATATAATAAGCAGGCGTTTCTTTTAACTTGTTGCGTAGCGCTATATCGCCAAGTGACATGATAACAATAGGCAAGTTTTTGCTTGCGGCGGCAGCAACTTCAATACTTAATTTTGCGGCTTCAATTTTCTCAAGATTATCAGTAAATGGTAGACGCGAGATCGTGAATTCTGTATTGGGAAAATGTTCGAGCAGCTTACTCAGCGCACCGGCTGTAGTGCCGGTGCTATCGGAGACGATAAAAACTGAGCGTTGTGATGACATTAAGAGTGTTTTGGCAATTTATTTAGTTAAACGCTGCCAAGTTGAAACCACAGTATCTGGATTTAACGATACGGATTTAATGCCTTGTTTAATGAGCCACTCAGCAAAATCTGGATGGTCTGAAGGCCCTTGACCGCAAATCCCTACATACTTACCTTGTTTGTTACATGCACTGATTGCCATTTTTAGTAGCTCTTTAACAGCATCATTACGTTCATCAAAGCCATCAGCAAGGATGCCGGAGTCTCTGTCCATACCTAGACATAATTGCGTGAGGTCATTTGATCCAATCGAGAAGCCATCAAAGTATTCTAGGAACTGGTCTGCAATTAAGGCATTTGATGGAATTTCACACATCATAATAAGACGTAGACCATTGTCACCACGTTTTAGACCATTTTTAGCCATGATGTCAGTGACTGCTTTTGCCTCATCAATCGTACGCACAAAAGGTATCATGAGTTCAACATTGGTAAATCCCATGACATCACGCACTTGTTTCATTGCCTGGCATTCCATATCGAAACACTCTCTAAAGTCTTGATCAATATATCTTGCCGCACCACGGAAGCCAATCATCGGATTCTCTTCGTCTGGTTCATAAATATCACCACCGATGAGTTTTTTGTACTCATTTGATTTAAAGTCAGAAGTTCTTACGATGACAGGTTTTGGATAGAAAGCGGCTGCAATCGTCGCAACACCTTCTTTGATTTTATCAATATAGAATTGTTTTGGGTTTGCGTATCCGCGGGCTCTGCTTCTGATTTTTGCTTGAATCGCAGCAGGCATTGCATCAATGTTAAGAATTGCTTTTGGATGAATACCAATCATATTGTTAATAACAAACTCTAGCCTTGCCAAGCCAACACCATCATTAGGTGTTTGTGCAAAACTAAATGCCATGTCTGGGCTACCCACATTCATCATAATCTTACATGGTGGTGTTGTCAGTGGTTCATTCTCTTCAGTGGTAACTGAGTATTCCATTTCACCATGATAAACAAAGCCAGTTTCACCTTCAGCGCAGGATACTGTAACCGTTTCTCCCTCGCGCAATAAGTCTGTTGCATCAACTGAGCCAACAATTGCTGGAATGCCAAGTTCGCGTGCAATAATCGCAGCGTGACAAGTGCGGCCGCCACGATTGGTGACAAGCGCACTGGCACGCTTCATTACAGGCTCCCAGTTTGGGTCTGTCATATCAGCAACCAGCACATCACCTGGTTGCACTTCATGCATTTCTGCAGGATCTAACACAATGCGAACAGGTCCAACGCCAACTTTTTGTGTCACAGCTCTACCTACAACCAGTGGTTTATTCTCATGCTTTTTCAATGTAAATGTTTCTGTGACATTGTTGTTTGCTTCTTGTGACTTAACCGTTTCTGGGCGCGCTTGTAATATGTACAGCTTGTTATCCAAGCCATTTTTACCCCATTCAATATCCATTGGGCAGCCATAATGTGCTTCAATCGTCATTGCGTAGGTTGCTAGTTCCAGTATGTCTTCATCAGATAAAGAGAAGCGCTCAGCTTCAGCAGTATCTACTTCAACAGTATGCGTTGATTTGCCAGCTTGCGTTGCATCTGAAAAGATCATTTTGATCAATTTAGAACCGATTGTGCGTCTAACAATGGCTGGTTTACCTTCTGCTAATAAAGGCTTATGCACATAGAATTCATCAGGATTTACAGCGCCTTGCACTACTGTTTCACCGAGGCCATAAGATGAGGTAATGAATACAACATCTTTAAAACCTGATTCCGTATCGATAGAGAACATCACACCAGCACAGCCAATGTCTGAACGAACCATTTGCTGAACGCCGGCAGATAATGCTACGTCGGCGTGAACAAAGCCCTTATGTACACGATAAGATATAGCACGGTCGTTATATAGAGAAGCGAAGACTTCCTTAATAGCATGATTGATATTATCTAGACCATGGATGTTCAAAAAACTCTCTTGTTGACCAGCAAACGATGCATCAGGTAGGTCCTCAGCTGTAGCTGATGAGCGTACTGCAAATGTTGTACCTTTAGCTGACTTTTCGATTAATTTGTTATAGTTTTCTTCAATTGCTTTGTTAAGCGATTCAGGAAACTCAGCTTCCATAATCCAACTGCGTATTTTCTGACCGCAGATTGCTAACGCTTGCGTATCATCTGCATTTAATACATCTAGCTCTGCATTGATTTTCTTATCTAAACCATTCTGAGCTAAAAATTCTCGGTAAGCATGTGCTGTAGTTGCAAATCCAGTAGGGACACGTACACCTTTAGCACTCAGCTGGGATATCATTTCGCCTAAAGAGGCATTTTTGCCGCCTACAGAAGGCACATCAGTATTACGTAGGTTTTCAAATGGGATGACGTAGCTAGACATACAGGACCTTTAGATATTGATATTTAAGAGTTATTGCTGATTTTAGCGTTTTCGCTTGACTATACTTTTATAGGGAACGACCTCATTATGCCAAATAAGAATATTTATGTCACCCTAGAATAATAGTCTTTTGTGGCTATAAACAACTCGCTATAATGCCAAGGTCAATAAGCTGCATGTTAAACAATCAACAAATGGTCACCAAACAGTCACAGCAAGCTGGAAATGTATACGTCAATGCCTTTGCAAGATTGCATATGGGTTTTATGGATTTAAATGCCACACAAGGTCGGTGCTTCGGTAGTTTAGGGTTGGGACTTAATGCGCCTGATACCTTGCTTGAGATGGCGATCGGGCATGATGTTTACGATGACTATTTGGCCCCAGATTATGTGATTAAGTATCAAAAGTTAATTACGCAGCACTATAAAATTAATCAGAACATAAGCATCAAAGTCCATCGCGAGATTCCACGACACTTTGGGTTAGGTTCAGGTACTCAAATTGCACTGGCTGTTGGTGCAGGGATTAGCAAATTATTTAATCTCAACGCCAGTCTTTCTGAGATTGCGAGAATTACTAATAGAGGCCTACGTTCAGGAATTGGAATTGGTACATTCTCGGATGGTGGGCTGGTGATTGATGGTGGGCGTGGAAAAGAAACTCTCATTCCGCCCATTATTATGCAACAAGCTTTTCCATCCGAGTGGCGCGTATTATTGATTTTTGATCACGCACATACAGGTTTGCATGGGGACGATGAAAAAAAGGCTTTTGCAAAGCTGCAAGCTACAGACCTTGAGGAAACTTATCTAGTTAACTACCAAGTACTCATGCGGGCGTTACCTGCACTTAAAGAGCAGAACCTAAAGGCGTTTGGTGAGGCAATATCATGTTTGCAAGCCTATACAGGAGATTACTTCGCGCCAGTACAAGGTGGTCGATATGCCAGCCAATCCGTTAGTGAAGCACTAGCCTTTCTATCAAAGCAAGGTATTTCATGCATCGGCCAGAGCTCATGGGGTCCCACTGGCTTCGCAATTTTTGAGAGTGAATCTGTAGCAAAGCAACATTTACGGCAGCTAGAATCAAATTTTAACCAGTCAGCACTGAGCTGGTTAATATGCCGTGCAAGAAATATAGGTGCAACCATTAATAGTTGAATTAACCCTTAATTCCATGGTTAATTGTGAAATTAATTTGCTTAAGTTGATATTACAGTATGGGTATTGATACAAGTGCATCGTTGAATATAAACTAATTGATAAGGTTAAAGGTATCTATATGGAAAAAGTTTCGATATTACATCTCATTACGGCAGCCAGTAACGCAAGTCCATTTGATGTGAACATGGCATATGATGCAGGGTTTGACAAAATCATGCCATATACATCAGTAAGCTTAGATGAAATAACAGCATTAACGCAAGATGCAATTTTTTCGCGTACGACTAGTGGTGTAAAACGAGAGGCGTTGTTTTTTGGTGGTCGTGATGTAAGCTTAGCGATTGATATGCAAAACACGGCGAAGGGAGCAATGTTTTCCCCATTTGCAGTTTCAACGATGACAGACCCATCTGGCGCATTTACGACCAGTGGTGCATTGCTAGCTAAAATTAGTCAGCATTTGTCATCCAGCCACGACGCCCTAGCTAAGCAAACAGTAGCAATTTTTGGCGCAAGTGGTACTGTTGGTTCTACTTCTGCTTTAATCGCAGCAGGGCAAGGTGCAAGCGTCAAGCTAGTTGCGCATGATGGTGTAGACAAAATGCAAGCACATGCTGATATGTTAAAAGAAAAATACGGATTTACCTTTGAAGTGTTAGACGGTGCCAGTGATGAGGCTAAAATAAAAGTGCTTAATTTAGCAACAGTCGTTATTACAGCAGCCCCTATTGGCGTACGAGTATTAGAAACCAAACACTACTCAGGCTCAACATCATTAAAAGTAATGGCCGATGTGAATGCCGTCGCTCCTTCAGGCATTGAAGGTGTAGATGCCCAATACGATGGCGTTAACATTAAAGGCACAGACATATTAGGCATTGGCGCATTGACAATTGGGCAGTTGAAGTACGTCACGCAACAAAAACTACTGCAGCAAATGATTTTGGGCGAGAAACCAGTCCATTTGGATTATAACCACGCCTTTAATATTGCGTGTGTCCACAGCCAGTAAACCAACCATTATCGTTGCAGCTATATCCAGCAGAATCTATGTAGAGGCTGCTGTCAAAGCTGGGTATGATGTTATTGCTATTGACGCTTTTGTCGATACAGATGTTGAAAAGTTAGCAAAGAAGTGCTTTCAAGTTCGCTTAATAGAGAATCGGTTAGATGGCAATCAATTGGTTGAAATATTGGATCATTTGAATTTGCGAGATGTTGTAGGGTTTTGTTATGGTGCAGGGTTTGAGAGGCATACCAATTTACTAGGAGAAATAAATAAACGCTTGCGCGTGCTAGGGAATCCTCCATCTGTTATTGATCATTGTAAATTGCCAGCTAAATTCTTTACTATTTGTAAACAATTGCAAATAGGATTTCCAGAAGTGTCTTACAAAGCGCCGGTGGTAGGCAAAGATTGGCTTGCAAAAAGAGTAGGTGGTAGTGGCGGTGGCCATATTAAGTTACTTGATGACACCCCACTTTCAAACAATGCTGACACTTATTATCAAAAGCGAATGCAGGGAATGCCAATTTCATGTTTATTTTTAGCGAGTAAGCATGGGGTTGATGTTGTTGGTGTTAATGAGCAATGGTTCGATAGCAGCAATACAGAGCCTTATCGATATGGTGGGGCAGTTAGTCATGCAGACAT
>JBFIDU010000088.1:0-6595 GCA_041603755.1 Methylophilaceae bacterium | reverse complement strand
GGTCAATGCAGCAATCGCGCTAAAGGCGGAAAAACTAATATTTTTAATGGATACACAGGGCGTTAAAAACCTACGTGGTGAACTATTGCATGAAATGACGGCAGAAAAAGCCAAAAACTTGCTACAGCACATCGATCAAAACGATAGTCCTGTGCACTTTAATGAGGACATTGAATATTATTTAAGTGCCGCTGTGAAGGCCAGCGAACATGGTGTACCCCGTACCCACCTCATTTCAAGACATTTAGACGGCGCGATTATCCAAGAACTTTTCACAATTGGCGGCGTTGGCACTATGGTAACAGAGCTTTCTTTAGAAACCATGCGCCAAGCAACCATTGACGATGTAGGTGGTATTTTATTACTCATCGAACCCTTAGAAAATGATGGTGTATTAGTAAGGCGTGGTCGTGAGCAAATTGAGATGGATATTCAACATTTTTATGTAATGGAACATGACAACAGAGTTATTGGCTGTGCGGCACTACACCCCTATATAGCAGAAAAAATGGCAGAGTTTGCCTGTCTTGCGATTGATCCACAATATAGAGGCGGCGGCCGTGGTGATAAGCTATTTAATTATTGTCAGCAACAAGCAAAACGGCTAGGTTTTGATAAGATTTTTTGCTTAACGACTCGCACCGAGCACTGGTTTTTGGAACGTGGCTTTGATTTACTGCCGCTTGAAGACTTGCCCCAATCCAAACAAAAACTGTATAACCTACAAAGAAAATCTAAAGTTTATGTAAAAAAATTAGAATAATTAATCAGTAAAATTAGTTTTAGATTTCATAGTCACCTTTTTTTTCGATACAATCTATTTGTCAACCTTTAGGATACAAACGCATGATAAGCGAATCAGCTGCCGCAAAAAAAGCCAAGACCCTCTCAGAAGCACTTCCTTATATTAAACGCTTTTTTGACAAGACAATTGTCATCAAATATGGCGGCAATGCGATGACCGATGAAACGCTCAAGGCATCATTTGCCAGCGATGTCGTATTATTAAAACTGGTCGGCATGAATCCAGTCATCGTCCATGGCGGTGGGCCACAAATTAACCAGATGCTTGATAGAGTAGGCAAAAAAGGTGAGTTTATTCAAGGCATGCGGGTTACGGATGATGAAACTATGGACATCGTTGAAATGGTGCTTGGCCATGTCAATAAAGAGATTGTGCATTTAATCAATCGTCATGGCGGCAAAGCGGTAGGTTTAACCGGCCAAGATGGTAACTTTATCCACGCCGATAAACTGATGATGGAAGACATCAATGATAAACAGAAAATGATTGATGTTGGCCAAGTTGGTAAAATTAGTAAGATTGATCCTAGTATTATCAACTTCTTGGATAGCGGTGACTTCATCCCCGTTGTCGCACCAATTGGCATCGGTGAAGATGGCAGCACATTCAACATTAATGCAGATGTTGTCGCAGGTAAAGTAGCTGAAATTTTACGTGCTGAGAAACTGGTTCTACTCACCAACACACCAGGTGTACTAGATAAAGACGGCAACTTACTGACAGGTTTAACGCCTAGAGAAATAGATAATATGGTCGCCGATGGCACCCTTTCTGGTGGCATGCTACCGAAAATTGGCTCTGCTTTGGACGCAGCTAGAAGCGGTGTTAAAGCCGTGCACATCATCGATGGTCGTGTCGAGCATGCACTGTTACTTGAAGTACTTACCGATGAAGGTGTTGGTACTTTGATTAAAGCAAATTAAACACAACCAAATTCGTTTAACGCTTTAACGTGCGCGTTTGGATCTTTGATTTAGATGATACATTGCATAACGCATCTGCTCATATCTTTCCAGAAATGAATGGTGCAATGACTGCATACATCAAAGAGTCACTAAACCTAGATGAAGATGCTGCAGATCAATTACGGAAACATTATTGGAAAATATATGGCGCGACACTCAAAGGTCTCATTCGCCACCACGGAACGAATCCACATCACTTTTTAAACGAAACACATAAGTTCCCAGATTTGGCAGAGCGTGTGATTCAAACGAAGCGACTACGCCATACGCTAACTCGACTCAAAGGTCGCAAAGTTATCTTTACCAATGCACCAAGAATCTATGCTCTGCGCGTACTCAATTTATTGGGTATCAGCGATTTGTTTGAGCTGGTATTCAGTGTTGAATCGTCAGGATTCCACGCAAAACCAACCATGCGCGGTTTTCAGACCCTATTACGCACAATTAAAGCAAAACCGATTGACTGTATTATGTTGGAAGATAATTTAGCAGCATTGATGACAGCAAAACGCATAGGGATCAAAACTGTTTGGGTCAGCCGTCAACTTTCAAAGCCAAATTTTGTTGATTACAGGCTAAGTTCAGTATCAGCACTTGCGCACCTTAGGCTATAATTAATCTAATTAACTATTAAGTCATTTCAGGGAACAGCATGGCAGGGGAACGTAAACAACAAATCTTAGAAGCATTGGCTAAAATGCTCGAAAATCCTAAACGAGAAAAAATTACCACCGCGGCATTAGCAAAAAAGCTTGATGTTTCAGAAGCAGCACTTTACAGACATTTTTCAACAAAAGCTCAAATGTTTGAGGGCCTGATTGATTTTATCGAAACCAGTATTTTTGGTGTGATCAATAAAATAACAAAAGAAGAACCTGATGGAAGCAAACAAATTTTATTAATTGTGAGTATGCTACTTCGATTCGCTGAAAAAAACCCTGGCATGACACGCGTTTTAATTGGTGACGCACTTGTTAATGAAAACGAAAGGTTGCAAGAGCGAATCAATCAACTATACGATCGCATTGAAGCATCGCTTAAACAATGCCTCAAAGTAGCGGTTGCGGAATCTGGTAAAAAAATTCTGCCCGAAAGCCAGGCAAATATGATGTTATGTTTTGTGATTGGTCGCTGGCACCAATACGCAAAAAGTGGCTTTAAACGCAAACCACTTGAATATGTTCAACAACAATTAGCATCCATCATGTAAGTTAAGTGCCATTGGTTTATGGCACTTAACTATCTAGAGTAATATTTTTTCTATACCGCCTTTATTGGCTTTTTGAATGTAATCATCCATCCAATCATCACCAAGTAGGTGTTTAGCCATTTCGACGACAATATAGTCAGCCTCAATACCTGTATCATCGCTATAGCGTGACAAACCTTGCAAGCAACTTGGACAACTAGTTAGGATTTTCACACTTTCTTCAGGTTTACCAACCGTCAAACCCATTTTATCCAACCCTTTTTCTAGCTCCTCTTGCTTACGGAACTTCACTTGCGTTGCAATATCAGGTCTCGCCGCAGCAAAGGTACCACTTTCACCACAGCATCTGTCATTTAAATCAACAGTCTGACCCATTAGCTTATTCGTCACATCTGTTGGCTTATAGGTTTTCATTGGACTGTGGCATGGGTCATGGTACATATAACGCGTCCCTGTTACACCAGACAAGGTCTGATCTTTTTCCATCAAGTACTCATGGATATCCAATAGTCGACAACCCGGAAAAATCTTCTCAAACTCATATTTTTGCAACTGATCCATACAGGTGCCACATGACACAATCACAGTTTTAATATCGAGATAATTGAGGGTGTTTGCTACGCGGTGGAACAGAACTCGATTTTCGGCTGTAATTTCTTGCCCTTTATCATGATTGCCACTCGCTGTTTGTGGGTAGCCACAACACAAATAGCCTGGCGGTAATACAGTAATTGCCCCCACTTCGTATAACATGGCTTGCGTGGCTAAACCGACATTCGAAAACAAGCGCTCTGATCCACAGCCAGGAAAGTAAAACACTGCATCAGAATCATCCGTTACCTTCTCTGGGTTACGAATGACTGGCACCATGGTGTCGTCTTCCACGCCTAACATTGCCCGAGAGGTTTTAGACTGCATTTTTTTAGGCATTGGCCTATTGATAAAATGAACTACCTGCGCCTTGATATCAGCTTTACCAACGGTTGAAGGAGGCGCTTTTTTATCTTTTAATAAACCAAACTTTTTAGCCAAGCTATTCGCAAAATTAATTGCCTTATAGCCCATTCCTATCATCGTGGCACGCAAAAACTTAATGGTGGCAGGGTCTTTTGCATTTAAGTACAACATCCCAGCCGCAGTACCTGGGTTAAACTTTTTCTTACCCTGCTCCCGCAGCAAATTGCGCATCTTGATGGTCACATCACCAAAATCAATATTGACTGGGCAAGGCTTTTCACAGCGATGACAAACAGTACAATGGTCTGCTACATCATTAAACTCATCAAAATGTTGTAGCGAAACGCCGCGGCGTGTTTGCTCTTCATAGAGGAAAGCCTCAATCAACAACGAAGTACCCAAAATTTTGTTTCGTGGAGAATAGAGTAAATTTGCTCTAGGCACATGCGTTGAACAGACAGGCTTACATTTACCACAGCGTAAGCAGTCTGAAATATCATCCGCTATTTCGCCCATCGCTGACTGCTCCATAATAATGGATTCTTGCTCCAGCAATCCAAAGCTTGGCGTGTAAGCATTCTCTAGACCAGAGCCTGCTAGTAACTTACCTTTATTAAAGTGCCCATTTGGATCAACTTTATTCTTATATTCTGTAAATGTATCAATAGTCTCTTGATCCAAAAATTCCATTTTGGTGATACCAATACCATGCTCACCAGAAATTACACCGTCTAACTTACGCGCTAGCGCCATGACACGTTTAACCGCACCATGCACTTCCTGCATCATCTCGTAATCATCAGAGTTAACAGGGATGTTGGTGTGTACATTGCCATCACCCGCATGCATGTGCAAAGCAATAAAAACGCGGCTTTTCAATATTTTTTTATGAATGCTATCCAGCGTTTCAATGATCTTTTGATATTCGCGGCCTGCAAATATGTCACCTAAAGGCTCTTTCAGCTCACGTTTCCAAGATACGCGTAAATCATAGGATTGAACGGCTTCAAAGACAGTCTTGTACTGCCCAAACTGCTCCCCGTACTTACCCAACGCATTCAAGGGTTCGTCTAGTGAATTAAGAATCAAGCGCCACTGCATGCGCATATCGCGCACCAATTGCAATGCCAACACCTGTTTAGACTTCACACTATCTTGGTCCGTATTACCCTCTTCATCCTGTTGTAAAGGCAAATCACCTTCCAAGAAATTTTCCAACGCATCAATTAATTTCAGCTTATTATTGATTGAAAGTTCAATATTAATGCGCTCAATCCCATTGGAATATTCACCCAACTGCGGCAAAGGGATTACCACATCTTCGTTAATTTTGAATGCATTAGTATGTTTTGCTATCGCCGCCGTACGAGACCGATCTAACCAGAATTTTTTACGTGCTTCAGGTGAAACCGCCACAAAACCTTCACCATCACGTGCATTACACATACGGACTATGGCAGACGCAACTTCGCCGACAGCATCTTCATCATCTGAAGCAATATCAGCCAGCAACACCATTTTTGGTCTTTGTTGACGTGCAGCCTTGGTTGCATACCCTACCGCTTTAATATATCGCTCATCTAGATGCTCTAAGCCAGCCAATAGAACTGCGGGCTTTTGTTTAGCAGTCGCATCTAAATGATCTTTTATTTCAACAATGGCAGGTACTGCATTCGATACATGTCCAAAAAACTCAAGCGCAACAGTACGCACATGTTTAGGCATGCGATGTAATATAAAAGTAGCTGATGTAATTAAACCATCACAACCTTCTTTTTGCACCCCAGGTAAACCGGACAAAAATTTATCAGTAACATCCTTCCCTAATCCAACCTTACGAAAGCTTGGGCCTGGAATTTCAATAATTTCTGGCTCCGCAATCAGATTTTTCCTGTCTGCGTCATAACGGCTAATCTTAAATCGCGCCATCTCAATATCATGAATTTTGCCTAAATTATGATCTAACCGTTCAATCTCCATCCAAGTTGCATCTGGGGTTACCATCCGCCACGAAGCCAAGTTATCAAGTGCGGTGCCCCATAGCACGGCTTTTTTGCCGCCAGCATTCACAGCAACATTGCCACCAATACAGCAGGCATCGGCAGAAGTAGGATCACAAGCAAACTCTAAACCCGCTTCTGAAGCCGCCTCCATAGCCCTGCGCGTGACTACGCCAGCGCCACACTCTATCGTTGGCACTTGATGCGCAACACCTGGCAACGTGCGCATTTGCACACCCGAGTGCTGATCTAATTTTTCAGTATTGATTACAGCCGACAATGGCGTTAATGGCACGGCACCACCTGTATAGCCTGTGCCTCCCCCTCTTGGGATTACCGTTAGGCCAAGCTCTATACAAATGCGCACCAAATGCGCAATTTCGGCCTCTGTATCAGGGTTTAAAACTACAAATGGATATTCAACCCGCCAATCTGTTGCATCTGTAACATGCGAAACTCTTGCTAGTCCATCAAACTGAATATTATCCTTACGCGTAAATTTAAGTAACTTATTGAGCGTCTTCTTGCGCAGGTCGTATGTTTGTCTAAAATCATCAGCAAATTTATCTATTGCCTTTTTAGTCGCAGCCACTAGTTTTTCAACTTTATGATTACCACTTCGACGCTCGTCAATAGCAGAAACGCGGTGATTAAGTGC
>JBFIDU010000087.1:0-6610 GCA_041603755.1 Methylophilaceae bacterium | reverse complement strand
GGTAACGTAACGACTTCCTTACCATTGACTTTAACAATAGCTGCTGTTGCGTGTGTTAGATTCCTAATTTTGCTGTGTCTACCTTTTAGTGAGGTTGGATATACCTTTTCTATAATGGTTACATCCAGAACAGAGCCGCGCTCACATTGATAAACAAGCTGTTTTTTGGTGACTTGTGATGATGAGCAAGCTGTCAGTGCCAAGGTGCTAAAACCCAGTAGCCCTATCATGATTCGTGCTGTATGTTTATTAATCATAAATGTTAAGACAATTGGCGATTAATATTGTTCTATATTTCGGTTAATAGCTTGCGAATTGCCTCTTCATTTAAGCCTTTACCAATGCAAACGACACGACTCAGTGGCTGGTCTTCCTGCCAATCAACCAGTAAGGTCGCAGGATACGGCGTAAAATGCACAGCATGAATCGCCAAAGGGTGTGGCTGATCGGATACATGCAAGATACCCTTTAAGCGCAGTAATTGCTCACCATGCGCTTGGCATAGTTTCAGTAAGACTGGCTTAAAGCTTTTCCAGTCCATGCCTGTTGGCAGCGTTACAGTAAAGCTGCTAATTTCATCTTGATGCGGTATTGGTAATTTACCACCTAGGCGGCTCGCTGGTTTTAGTGGTGCACGTAACCAGCGCTCAGGCTCAGCGCGTTTGCCTGAAGGATCAAATAAACCGACATCAATAATGAAATCAGGGTCTATCTCACCATGTAAAACTTTATGCTGTGTTGCGCCAGGGTTGATGCTAATCAGCTTTTCTTTAAGTGCACTGGTTAATTCTGGAGTTGCAATATCGGTTTTGGTCAGTAGCAGAACGTCAGCCACTGCTGCTTGTTTCCGTGCTTCATCGTGTTCGTTTAGTTGCTGAAGTCCATACATAGCATCAATTGTCACAATGACGGCATCTAACCGATAAACCGACTCAATGACTGGCTCATTCATCAAATTCGCCATAATTGGCCCTGGGTCAGCCATGCCAGTGGTTTCAATTACCAAACGATTAAAATTTGGAATTGCTTCCATTGAGCGTTTAAAATACAAATCACGCATGGTATCTGCCAACTCATTACTCAGCGTGCAGCACAAGCAGCCATTTTGTAACAACACGGCATTTTCCGCTACATAACTACTATCTACATTTTGTGCCAGAATATGGTCCAGCCCTTCTTCTCCCAACTCATTAATAATAACTGCCGTATCTTTCATGGCGGCGTGAGAGAGAAGCTTATTAAGTAAGGTGGTTTTACCTGAGCCTAAAAAGCCAGTCAGCAGGGTAACGGGTATGCGATGATCCATAAGCCTATTTTAAACGATAGGCGTTAAATTGATGAGTATTATGGGCAATAAAAAACCCAGCCTAAGCTGGGTTTTCTTTATAAGCAGTTTGTGCTTATTTGTTCATTACATACATTGTAACTTCAAAACCGAAACGCATTTCAGTAGCTGCTGGTGTTGTCCACATAATATTTCTCCTTAAGTTGTTTGTTCAAACATCAATCAATAATGTTGTGCTTGTATGACTACTATAGTACAGCTTTGTTTCAAAACTTGCCTGTGTACTTCACGCAATATTACCTAATGATTTTACGTATTATCAAAATGGCCTAACGTTTAGATGTGTTTGTTTTAAATGCCTATTATCATCTTTAAAAGACAGATAATAAAAAACCCAGCCTTGGCTGGGTTTTTTATTCGTGCAAGTAACTTATTTATTCATTACGTACATTGTAACTTCAAAACCGAAACGCATTTCAGTAGCTGCTGGTGTTGTCCACATAATATTTCTCCTTTGGTTGTTAGTTCAAACATCATTCATTGCTGATGTGTTTGTATGACTACGATAATACAGCGTCGTTTCAGTTTCAAACTATGTACTTCACGCAATATTGCCTAATGATTTTACGTAATTGAAACTGTTTTATTCCATATAGCATGAGCGCTAACAGGTTAGGAGCTACAAGAGAGCATAGAGCATCCAGCTTTTTCTCTCGCCCAATCAGGACGTTTTTGTTCAAATTGTTCCATGCCTTGTTGTTTGGTATATGGATTTTTTAGTAATTCTAGCAAGGTGAGCAAACGTTTGTTATCGCCCTTGTTTGTGAGCATGTCGATGGCCTCTTGTGCCATGTAGTTACGTAACACATAACGGGGATTATGTGTCTGCATTTTCTCTAGGCGTTGCGTTGGAGACAGCTTGCTTTGTTGCACACGTTTGCTATAGCTTTGCAACCATTGCTGAATGTCATCGCCAAATTGTTGCAAGCCATTTTGCGTATAAAAAGCGTCACTTATATTGTTGATGCTAGGCTCCGATATGTTTAACGATGCTAAATGTGTAAAAAATAGTGTCATATCAATTTCAGCACGTGTCATCAGTTCAAAGATACGATTAACCATTTCACCATCGCTATCTTGCCAACTATCGAGGCCAAATTTTCCTGCTAATGACTGTGTTAGGTGCTTGATGTAGGTGTTGTCATAATGGCTAATGGCATCGGCAAGACCTTCTGTGTTTGGCATTATAGTGGCTAATGCATCGGCAAGTCGTTCCATATTCCAGCGGGCAACATCGGGTTGGCGTCCGTAGCAATAGCGTCGTCCTTGTGCGTCCGTTGTGTTTGGTGTCCAACCAGGGTCAAAATTGTCTATCCAACCATAAGGGCCGTAATCAATAGTAAGGCCAAGGATAGAAAGGTTGTCAGTGTTCATGACGCCATGCACAAAGCCTACACGCATCCAGTGCGCCATCAATATAGCAGTACGTTCACAGATTTCTTCAAACCATGCTTCGATGAGTTCGGGTGATGGGTTTTTCTTATCAAGTGGTAAGCTAGTAGTCGGTAACCATTCGCTAAAATCTCTATCTATGGTAAAGCCAATAAAGCGTTTGAGTAACTCTAGTTCACCATTGCTGGCCATGAGCTCAAAATGTCCTGGGCGTGTGAAGCTAGGTGCTACACGGCAAACGATAGCGCCAGGCTCCATTTGCGGATTACCATCGTAGAACATATCGCGCCTGACTAAGTTGCCTGTACTTACTAGGCTCAATGCACGTGTGGTGGGTATGCCAAGATAATGCATGGCTTCAGAGCATAAAAATTCGCGTAAGCTTGAGCGAAGCACAGCACGTCCATCAGCGCTGCGTGAGTAGGGCGTTTCGCCAGCACCTTTGAGTTGTAACTCAAATCTTTTTTCTTCGTGGATGAGTTCGCCCAGCAAAATTGCCCGACCATCACCCAGCTGGCCTGCCCAGTGCCCGAATTGATGGCCACCATAACGCGTTGCGTAGGTAATCATGCCAGTTAATGCCCCATTCCCACCTAGTGTATGAATCAACTCAGGGTCTTGCATGTCGTCATCTGTTAACCCTAGCATAGCGGCAACATCTGGGCTGTAAGCGAGGAGCTGTGGGTTTTTTACTGGCGTTGGCTGAGCAAGTGACCATAAGGCATTCGATACTTGTCGTTGGTAATTATCAGTAATCGGATCTTGCGGTAACTCAAGTGTGAAGCGGTTATCAAATTGCAAATTTCTCATATTATTATTTTAGACGCATTATCTGGTAGAAGTTGCAATTTCTCGCAGAAAATAAGGTTGCACTCATGTATCATGGCGACTATCCCTGCAATGAACGAGATGTATGAACGTATTTTATGAAGAAAGCGGCAGTTTCAAAGTCGCTACAATCAAATCCGAAAACCCAGGTAGCTTACAAGTAGAAGCGGCATCAGGTAAACGCTCTAAAATTAAAACCGCAAATGTCTTACTGAGTTTTGACAATCCTTTGGATGATTTTATGGATTTGGCACAAGCAGAAGCGGATAGTCTGGATACTGATTTTTTATGGGAGTGTTGTGAAGAATCAGAGTTTGGCTTTGAAGAGTTAGCGAAAGCTTACTATGGAGACAATCAAACGAACGTGCAATTGGCTGCCATAGCAATAAAAATTCATGCTGCGCCAGTTTACTTTTATCGCAAAGGTAAAGGACGCTATAAAGCTGCGCCTGAGGAAACTTTAAAACTAGCTTTAGCTGCAGTTGAAAAGAAACGCTTGCAAGCGATACAAATGGCGGAATGGGTGGAGCTGCTCAATAAAAATGAGCTGCCAGATGGATTTGTTGAGAAAGCTGATCATTTAATCTATCAGCCAGATAAAAACAGTCTGGAATGGAAGGCGATTGAAGAGGCAGCTAAGTCCTCTGGTCGGTTGGCATTAAGCGTGATGTTCGATGCAGGTTTAATTAAGAGTGCACATGACTATCATTTAGGCGCTTTTTTACGTGAGATGTTTCCTGATGGTATTGCATTCCCAGCCCATGAAGACGTAGCTAGTTTGCAGGGTGAGCTCAATAACAATTTGTCTATGGCTGATGTAGAGGCATTTAGTATCGATGATGCCGTTACGAACGAAATTGACGATGCATTTAGTTTGCAAGTAATGCCTAATGGTAATCAACGTGTTGGTATTCATATTGCAGCGCCAGCGTTATCAGTGAGACATGGCAGTGCGTTAGATGCCATTGTTTTGCAGCGGCTTTCTACTGTTTATATGCCAGGTAATAAAATCACCATGTTACCCGAGCCTGTTGTTCGACCATTTAGTTTAGATGAGGGTGAAATTAGGCCTGTATTAAGTTTGTATTGCGAAGTGGCACCAGATTTAACGATTGTGTCCAATGAATCAAAAATTGAGCGGATCAAAATTAAGGAAAACTTACGCCACGACACACTCGAACCTTTATTTAATGCAAACACATTAGAAGCGGATAGTGGACATCCGCTTTGGGCTGATTTGAAATTTTTACATGACTTTGCTGAATCACTGGAAAAAGCACGCGGCAAATATGACCCAAACCGTGCACCACAGATTGACTATAACTTTTATGTTAACGATGGGCTGGTCCATATTGTGGCAAGAGAGCGCGGATCGCCAATGGACAAACTGGTTGCGGAGTTGATGATTTATGCCAACAGCACATGGGGCTATACATTAAAGCAGGCGGGTTTTTCAGGCATTTACCGTGCGCAGACTGGTGGCAAAGTGTTTATGACGACAGAGGCAACGCCACATCAGGGGATGGGGTTGGAGCAGTATGCATGGTGTACTTCACCCTTGCGACGTGCTATCGATTTAATCAATCAGCGTCAACTGGTCGCCTTGCTAAATCATGAATCAGCTCCTTACTCGGAAGAGGGTGATGAACTAAGGACTGTGATACGTAATTTTGAGCAGACCTACCAAAGTTATAATGAATTTCAAACGCGGATGGAACGATACTGGTGCTTGCAGTATTTGATACAAGAAAAGTTTGAAGAGGTGAATGCTACCGTTTGGCGGGAAAATTTGGTCCGTATTGATGGTATGTTTTATGTGACCAAAGTACCAAGTTTGCCTACTTTAAAAGCAGGTACAAAGGTGTGTCTAGAAATCAAACATGTCGATACGCTTTTGATGGAGTTGCAATGTAAGTTTAAAACCGTACTTGAAGGTATGGATGAGGGTGCAGAGGAAGTAGAAGAAAATAATGCGGATATTTAGCAAAAAAATTCATAAAGCAGTCGTGCAAGACAATATTGTGGAAGTGACAGAGGTTGATGGCGTTCGTCAATTACATTTAGGCTCAAACACAGTGCAAAGTGGTATGTTGGTTAAATCACCATTGGTACTTGTGTTTAATTACTCTCGCGCCATCATGTATTTTTTACTATTTTCTGAGCACATTAAAACTGTGTTGACGATAGGGCTAGGTGGTGGGTCGGTAACGAAATATATCCATCGCTATTGCCCTGAAATTAAACAAACAGTTGTTGAAATTAATCAACAAGTCATTGATATAGCAAAAACACATTTCTTTTTGCCAGAAAATGATGAACGCTTAAATGTCCTTAAAGGGGATGGAATCCATTATATGGAGGATCACCCTGCAAGTCACGATTGCCTGATTGTTGATGGCTTTGATGCAGATGGTATTCCCGATGGTTTTTGTACGCCAGATTTTTTTGATAAATGTTATAACGTGCTACATGACAGCGGTATATTTGTCATCAACTTATGGGGATCAGATAAAAATTTTGACATTTATCTACAACGTATTGAGCAAGCTTTTATTGGTAGGGTATTGGTGCTGCCAACAGGTAAACCTGGCAATGTCATCGTATTTGGCTTTAAAGACCCAGTAAAATTAACTGAGAAAAAACTGAAAGCACGTGCTGCCATGCTAAATAACGAACATATTATTAACTTTACTGAGTTTTTAGATAAGCTGCATGCTTCGAATGGCTATCAGAAGCTTTATCACACATTGGAATCATTATGAATCAACAGTTTTTTGCCACTTGTCCGCGAGGTTTGGAGGCATTGCTCGTCAGAGAGCTGGAAGATAGTGGTGCAAAAAATATCAAACAAACTGACGGCGGTGTTGCCTTTTTAGGTGATCTCGGTGTGTGTTATTACGTTAACTTACATTCTCGTATTGCAACGCGTGTGTTGTGGCAAGTTACACGTGGGCAATATGTGAATGAAGAGGATTTATTCCAAGCCGCCTACAAAGTTAATTGGCCGAATTGGTTTGATGTCAAACATGACTTTATGGTTAAGGT
>JBFIDU010000086.1:0-6784 GCA_041603755.1 Methylophilaceae bacterium | reverse complement strand
TCATATAAAATTGTTGGCTTTGCAAGGATTGTTAAATCTTTAACTTAAATTTTAATTCTGAATTGCATCACCAAAGAATGGGTGCTTGATATGGAGATTGAATATTATATAGATTTTACCGCTTATCGAGCTATATCGCATATGCGATTTATGCTAATGAGGACTAGCACGGTAATAGTCAGTCAATTAGCCACCACTTAAGGATTGAAAAATATAAACTGTTCCATTCTCTGGAATCTGGTCTGTTAGTGTTACTTTATCAATAATCATTTTGCCATTTATGGATAGATTCACATGTCGACGTAATGCCCCATTATCATCAAGCAAGTAATCAGTAAAGCCTGGTGCAATTTCGTTAATAACAAGTAAGGCCTTTTTAACGGAGCCAGCTGGCACCTCTAATTGATACTTGTCTAATTGCGGAAAAAATCGGTACAGATGCTGAGTCATTTCAACATGCGGCATATGTTCAACCAAATCTAACGGAATAAATTGGTGGCAGATTGTTAGCTAAACACTGCCAAGACTCACCGCGATCAGCAGAGAAATACAGATTTCCTGTCGTACTCCCGAAGCACAAGTCATCACCCGATGCATCGAGGCCGTGTCTCAGTACAATATCATAGGTGTTTTCTTGCGGTAAACCATGTCGAAAAGTTTGCCAAGACTCTCCTCCGTCTGTTGTCCGTGCAACAAATAATCCACCATCAATCGCCATTCTCTCTGAATCTGCTCGCGCAGGCACGGCCCAAGCAGTGCGGCCATCTTTTGCGTCAGCAACAATTGGGAACCCGAAATGCACACCCATATCAGGCTTACTTACTTTTCTCCAGCTTTGTGCACCATTATCACTGTAAAAAATACCACAATGGTTTTGCTGCCAGATGTGTTCAGGCTGCTCATGACAAATGGAAACAAAGTGCGGGTCATGCCCCCATTCAGATTCCGGGTTTGGCAAATAATCATTCAGCACACCTTTGTTACGCGGTTGCCAGCTCTGACCACCATCAATACTCTCAATTACGCCAGCTGTTGAAACAGCTACATAGATATGATTCGGATTCGTTGGATTAATCATTATTGAGTGGATGCCTGGTTCAAACACACCATAGTCGATACTTGCTGGCGTGCCATGCCACTGATTTTCACTGGTAGCATCTCCTGCGAACAAATCGCCTCCCCTGCTCTCATGGTTCCAGAGCGGTCGATTGAGTTCCCAAGTTTCACCATCGTCATCACTAACAAATAAACCGCCTGGTACTGTGCCAGCGAAGAGCCTATTGGGTTGATTAGTGCTGCCAAATGCAATATTCCATATTTTAAATACTGAGGCATTAGCGTACTCAGTTACAGCTGACGGAGCCTCAGGATTAAAATCAGGCGTAGGCAGGTATTTAACTATATAGCGTGCACCTTTGGGAAACTTTAGACTTGATAAATCAACCCAAGTGGCTCCATCATCCCGTGAGCGTGAAAGTTTTGGACCCCAGTGCCCATGATCAAGTGATGACCAGATTGTGCCATTTCGCGGATCTCGTGCCGCATAACAGACCGGAATGCCTGCATGTGCAATCGGGCGAGGTCGCCAGCCAGTATTCATACGATCAAAAATTACTGTTCCCTTACGGGTCCCAAGTAAAATAATATCCGCCATTAAGCCACCCTTTTGCAACTTGGATTCTTAACTGCGAAATATATCACTTTGTAAAAACACTTGCTACTCAATAATTTTATTAAAAAAGTAGGAAGATATTATGATAAAAATAGAGCGTAAATAGAATATTTTAAATGAATTTACTATCACTAATCTGGTACTGATTTTTCCCATGTTTTTTAGCCTTATACATGGCCATATCCGCAGCTTTTAGAAGCGCTTCAGGATTAACAGGTGCCTTACTCTTTACGCCGTCATACATTGCAATACCAATACTCGCCGAGATGCTTACTACCCGACCTCTAATAAAAATTGGTGTCGACAATTTGTTTAATATTTTTGCAGCTAACAATTCAGCATTCTCAGTTTCATTATTGATAAAGTCCGTAATAATCACAAACTCATCGCCTGAGAGCCGAGCAACAGTATCAGTAGACCGAACAGATTTATCTAGCCGATTAGCCACTTCTCTAAGCACCATATCGCCTGAGTCATGACCATAGTTATCATTAATCGATTTAAAACCATCTAAATCTATAAACAATAAGCCTATTAAGTGTTTATTTCTTTGTGCTCTAGCCAATGCGATTGGCAATATTTCATCAAATTTTCGTCTGTTCGGTAAACCAGTTAGTACGTCATTTCTCGCTTCATCTTGAAGTATTTTCTCTAATTTTTTTCGGTCAGTGATGTCTCTAATGAAAGAGTTAAATATCAATTGTCCATTTATCTCTAAAGGGTTTATTTGTAGCTCGACAGGTATTGTTTGACCTCTTTTGGTAATCGCTTCCATTTCAATACGTTTACCCACAATATTTGACTGTTTAAATTTCAAATATTGCTGGATTTCAATACGATGTTCCTCTTGCTTTTGCTCGGGTAATACTACTTTTTCAAATCTTTTATTTAAAGCCTCTTCCTCAGACCAGCCAAAGATGATTTCAGCTTGTCGATTCCATGCGGTAACAAGGCCATCTGCGTTCATGCATACATAAGCATCATTCGCATGCTCAATGATCATTCTTAATTCAAGCTCACGATTCTTTAAATTTTGTTCTGACTCGATACGTTGGGCTAATGCATGACTTAATGACAGATTGGCTTGGCTTAGCTCTTCAGTGCGCTCTAAAACACGCGCTTCTAGTGATTTTTTTAAATTTAATAATGAAGCTTCAGATTCTTTTATCATCTGAATGTCTTTTAAAATTGTGATAAAAGACTCCAGATCGCCATTCTCATCTAGTTGCTTTGTTACATTCAGTGATATCCAAATAACAGTGCCATCTTTACGGATAAAACGTTTCTCAATTTCATAACGATTTATTTCCCCGTTAACGAGTTGATTCAATAACATTAAATCTTTATCTAGGTCTTCAGAGTATGTTATTTCTTGAAATGTTAAATTTGTTAGTTCTTCTCTACTGTAACCAAGGATTTTGCATAAATCATCATTAACCTGCATCCAGCTACCTGTTGGTGTAACCAGTGCGATTCCTATGGCTGCATTCTCAAAAATTGATTGGAACTTAGACTCGCTACTTTTTATCACCTTCTTAGATTTAGCGATAATCTCACGATGTTGGATTTCTTTACTTACTAACAGCGACAAGTCTTTCAGGATATCAATTTGATTTTGTTTGAGTGTTCTTGGTTTATTATCCATGGCGCAAAGCGTACCAACTGAATGCCCTTTAATACTTTTAACAGGAACGCCTACATAAAAACGTATATTAGTATCGGAAGTCACTAAAGGATTGTCAGAAAATCGAGGATCATCATTTGCATTTTCTACAATTAATGGATCACTAGATAAAATTGCATGCGCACAAAAAGCAAAATCCCGATGCGTTTCATCAATATCCAGTCCCACTTTAGATTTGAACCATTGTCTATCTGTATCAACTAAAGAGACTAACGCAATCGGAACGTCCAGCACTTTGGCTGCTATTCTGGTAATTCCATCAAAAAAATCTTCTGAGCCGCTATCCAATATTCCTATTGAATTTAATGCGTCAATCCGATCTTTTTCATCTGTTGGCAGCTTTGCCTTCATTTAGATTTAACTCTATAAACTATAGTTAGATTGAGTGTATACCTGTTTCTGACAATCATAACTGCTTATTAGTGCTAGTAAATCATTGCTATTTGTTGAATTGCCTCTTATATAAATAAAATTATACTCATGCTGATTGAAGTGTTTACTAATACCACTGATATCGCAATCAATTTATCAAATATAAGTTTATTCACACATGAATTACTCAGCAAAATCGACAAATTTTATATTTTCTTTAGACTATTAATATGTAGCAATTTATAGATTTTAAAAACCTTTAAAACCTTATGTTAAAATTATGCTTAATTATTAAACAAAAAATCAAACATAATAGCCTTCACTAGCCACACAAGAATTTGCGGATTAGTAAAGCTTGAACACAAAAAGCCTTATGAGTAAGCAAGGATTTTTGTGCCTTACTCCAATAAAAATCAAAAACTTATTAACTGCAAAAATGAATTGAACTGCTCCGATGAAAATGTGGTCTCTAAGCGTATTTTGCGATGCGATTAAACGGTATGCATCGATATTATTAATTACACTTGTTAGTTTTATATTTTTGCTAACTATTTTGCATAGCTTTATTCAAGCTGAAGTAAAAAAAATAGAGGCACTGAATGCTGTCAAATTAGCGGACCATGCCAACAATTTAAAAAGCCAACTAAATAGTGAGCTAAATGCGCTTATATATCTTTCTAGTGGTATGTCTAGCTTTTTATCGGCCTATCATGATGAATTAAACCCCGAAAAAGTTGAAATTATGCTTGCTACTTTGTACAAAGATGCAAAGCATATCCGCAATTTTGGTATCGCTAAAGACTACCAAATGCAGTTTATCTACCCACTAGCTGGGAATGAAAAAGCGCTTACCCTTGATTATCGACAACTACCAGATCAATGGCCATTGGTTAAAATGGCTATTGAAAGTCGCGAAGGGGTGATGGCTGGTCCAATTAATCTGGTCCAGGGTGGCAGTGCATTAATTTATCGCTATCCTGTATATATTAATGACGAATACTGGGGCATCCTATCAACTGTGATTGATAAAGATAGTCTACTTAAAGAAATATTTGATCAAAATTGGAACGATGGTTATTCAGTCGCTGTGAGAGTCAAGTCAGACACAAAATCTAACGCAAATTTAATTTACGGTGATCCTGCGTTATTTACTAATCCTAGTGCCTATGTTACGCCAAGCAACGTCCCGAATGCTGTTTGGGAATGGGCCGTTATCGAAACAAATAGAAGCAATTCAAGTTTAGTTTACTTAGCAAAATTAATGGCTTGGATTATTAGTATTTTAATTACCGGCCTTTTATTTTTTATATTAAGAGATCGTAAAAATCTTAAAATTGAGGCTAGATTAGATAACTTAACAGGTCTTCCTAATAGACAAATATTAAACATTAGGCTAAACCATGCGCTTAAAAATGCACATTCTCATAACAAGTTACTAGCAGTCATGTTTCTTGACTTAGATTACTTCAAAAACATCAACGATCGTTATGGGCATGACGTCGGGGATGAAGTACTGAAGATTTTCTCCAGTATTGTTAGTAATATCATTCGCTCTGATGACACCTTCTGCAGAATTGGCGGAGATGAGTTTGTCATATTACTCAATGAACTAAATTTAGCGACAGATGCCTCATTGATTGCGGATAGTATTTTTTCTGCTTTTAAAAAACCAATTAGAATTGACAACAACGTCATCAATATTGGCATAAGTATTGGAGTCGCAATCTACACACCTACACACAAAGAAACGGCCAGAAGTATTTTGAAAAAAGCTGATATAGCACTTTATGAAGCGAAATCATCAGGTAGAAATAAATACGTAACATACAGCGACTAATATCTAGATGCATTAGCATTCTCCATCAATGATTTTAGGCATCATATATTTTCATTATAATTACGAGCAACTAATTCAATAGAATGTGTATATATGCAATGTTGAACCAAACTTACAAGGTACTGATTTTATTTATAATCTTATTGACGCCCACTGTTTCAATTAATGCAAGAGACATTTCTAACGAACAACGCAATGCCTACAAAGCTCGCCAAGAATATAATCAAAATAAATCTGAATACGAAAGCCTGTTAGTGCAAATTTCTGAACAAGAGAGATATTTAGCACAGCAACAAGAAAAACTTGACCAGCTAAATGCTGAAAAAGTGAGGGCAAAAGAAAAACTAGAGCAATCGAAACAGCGTTTAGATGCTGAAGTCAAAGCACTGAACCGCGCATGGGAGTCGCGTGATCAATAGTCATTTTATGCAATTAACAGACTGTCCTCACTTTTTTTACATAGCCGTTCAAACGCTTTACTAGACAAAGGCTTCGCTAATAAATAACCTTGTGCATAATCACAACCAGCATCCGACAATATCTTTAGCTGGGTTTGCTTTTCTACCCCTTCAGCCACCACTTTAATACCCAATTTGTGTGCCATTAAAATCATTGCTTCGCATACTGCGAAGTCTTCTGCACTATCCGGTAAATTTTTAACAAATGATTGATCAATTTTAATGTAATCAATGTCCATTTTCAGCAAATGAGAGAGAGACGAATAGCCTGTGCCAAAGTCATCTAATGAAATTTGCATACCAGCACTGCGCAACGCAGCTAGTCTGTTTGTTATTGAAGTATTTTTATTCAACAATACGCTTTCAGTGATTTCAACAATCACGCTTTCCCCAAGTACTTTACTTTCTTGTAAACATGCTAACCAATCCAGATTAGATGCATCTGTCACATTGAGTTGTACTGGCGATTTGTTAATGCTAATTTGAAAATCTGGGTGAATAGTTTTACGCCATATGGCTACCTGCTTTACCACTTGCTTAAACACCCAGTTACCAACGTCAATAATTAAGCCAGCATCTTCGGCAACAGAAATAAAATCATCAGGGTTAATCAAACCCTCTACTGGATGATGCCAACGAATAAGTGCCTCCGCTTTTAAAATCTGATTGGATTTAATATCAATAATTGGTTGGTACACCACTTGAAATTCATTATCTTTTAACGCTCTGTGAATGTCATTGATTAGCGTGTTTCGCTGTTG
>JBFIDU010000085.1:0-6809 GCA_041603755.1 Methylophilaceae bacterium | reverse complement strand
TCAGTGGCATCCCTGTTTCCGTCAGTTGAGAGGCATAAGCCAAAGATGCCAACTCACACGCTTCCTTAATTTGTTTAACTTCTTCTTCTGAGAAGTGCTTTGCTAACGAGCCAATCCAAGCTTGTATTTCATGATCCGAAATAGCTGGAATTTGTAGTGAGCTAGAGCCATGAATCATAAAGACTTAATCTGCAATTCTAAAACCTACTTTAATAGTCACCTGATAATGTGCAATTTTACCATCGACTAAATGACCACGTGTATCTACCACTTCAAACCAATCCATATGCTTAATTGACTTTGCTGCTTTAGCAATCGCGTTTTGAATAGCATCATCCGTGCCAATAGTAGAACTACCAACAAGCTCAATTTTTTTGTATGTGTGTGGTGTAGACATATCATTCTCCTCGTGAATAAATGTAAAAAACTGCTGAATATAATCATCACCTTTTTATCGGGATATGGCTAGCTCAATCCTGAAATAATTCTGAAGGAAAATATACAAATATATAAAAAATACTTGCAAAATTATATACACTTGTATACAGTTCGCATCAATTAACATATCGAAATATATGATTAATTTTCAGCATAGATGTAGCTAAAATTACTTAAGATAAATTTATAACAATAAAAATGTACAAATATCCCACTGTCAATATCCTTTATAAAGGTCGTCGAATTCAAGCACGTGTTGCGGAGAATTTTTTCAGTCGCCTCCGTGGTTTATTATGGTCAAAACCACTTCACCCATCTGAGGGCTTGTTGATTGTGCCTTGCAATAGGATCCATACTATAGGAATGCAATATGCGATTGATGTTGTTTTTTTAAGTCCAGATTTTCAGATTGTACATATTGCTACCTATTGTCAGCCATCAAAAATTTTTAAATATAAATACGCAAAATACACGTTAAAACTATTGGCAGGCCAAGCATCTGTGCACGATTTTAAAGTTGGCTCGCAACTGAGGCTGTCATTCAATAAATAAATTTTTATAGACCCCAATCGAATAATTTTGATTAATTTGCTTGATTACAAAGTGGACAAGTAAGTCAAAAAAAGTTGGCAGATAATTTAATCTGCCAACAATCTTTTATTTAAATTTATTTATGCTGTTTAATTAAGTACAGTAATATTATTTTTTACAGCAGTTACACCTTCAACTGCTTTGGTAATTTTAACTGCTCTTTCTGCTTCTGCTTCTGTATTCGCTGTACCTGATAGTTCTACAAGACCATCGCTGTCAGTATCAACACTAATGTCTAATGCCTCGACAACTTCGTCCTTAGCAAATGCAGCTTTTACTTTTGTAGTAATAACTGTATCACTCATTTTTGTTTTTAAACTATCACCATCCGCGGCATGAATAGCAAATGGCAGTGACAGTGCACCAATCAATAATAAAATTTTGCTTATAGATTTCATTTTAAATCTCCTTGAGTTCTTTAATTAACTTCAACATGAGAGTTTTAATTAACTCTGGAATCAGTTTATTAAACTTAGTGTTCTTAATATGTAAGAACCTAACTGATATTAATGTCAGTTTATGCTGACATAGGTTTGATTGATGAATGCTGGATTTGAATTAGATGGAACTTGGATTTTATAAATCGATGATGCGATTTAATGGGAAACAATGCTTAAAGCATCCTTTCTACGATTCTAGACATACTTTCTTTGATTTTCTGGATGAATGGTCTGTTTTTCCATTCTTTTAATTCTATTTTCTTTGCATTTTTTTTGTCTCTATTAAACTTTTTATCTAATTGGTTTGCTGTACTTTTACCCAACACGATGACATCAACTTCTTCATTAAGTGAAGCGCTTCTGTAATCAAAGTTTGAACTACCGACTACTGACCATACGCCATCTACTGAGATAGTTTTTGCATGAAGAACTTGAGTATTCATTTCATAAATATCTATGCCTTCTTCAAGCAGGTCTTCGTAGTGTGATCGCTGAACGTTAATGGACAAAGTTGAATCTGACAACCCTGGTAGTATGAGTGCTACCGATACACCTCGTTTGGCAGCATTCATTAGCTCCTGCTTTTGATCATTTGTCGGTACAAAATAAGCTGAGCATAATATTATTTGTTTAGTTGCATTGGTTATGGAAGCGACCAAGCTTGCATAAAAATAATGCTTATCGTCTTTGGGTGAGCTGCCAATTACATGTATTAACTCTTCACCTTCTTTTTTCAACTTTGGAAAAAATGTTGATTGATCAATGGATTGTTCCATATCCCAATGCGCTAGAAAAAGTTTTTGCAATTCTGCTACTGCAGGTCCTCTAATGAGTATGTCTGTATCGCGCCAGTATGCTTCCTGCGGATTTTTTGGTTCTTTGCTTGCTCCAGAGCCGAAGAAAGATTTACTTTGATAGGTAGCACTTAGGTTAACGCCGCCCACGATTGCAACTCTACCATCAACAATAAGAATCTTTCTGTGATCACGATGATTGATATCGTCAATATTTTCTAGATCTAGGGAGTGAAACTCTGTAATTTTAACTCCTGCATTTTTTAGCGCTTCTAAAAATGATTTATCTATGTTCAAGCTACCAAAGGCATCGTAAATGATGTGTATTGCAACACCCTCACTACGTTTTTTTAACAATAAATCTTGCAAAGATGTTTCTTTGTATTGAATATTTTCAAAGATGAAATATTCGAGATTAATATGATTGGTGGCTGAGTTTATTGCATCAAATATGGCTTTAAATGTTTGCTCACCATCAAACAGTAATTGTGTTTCGTTGTCTGCAATTAAAGGTTGTTTACTTATACCTTGTGTGATTTTAAGTTGTTTTTCTAATAGCGTGACATCATCTGAATCTACTAATTTGTCTAGCGCTTTGTCTACCTCATCTGGGGATAGATTGCTTTCACCATCTTTTATATCTAATTTTTGGGAAACTGGTTCAGCTTTTTCAATTATTTTGTCAGTGTCAGGAACGGTTTGGCAACCAGCCAGCAACATGCTCGTTAACAAAATCATGTAGAAAAGCGAAGTTATATATGGCTTGCTCGCTATCACTGACCGAAGAATAAAATTTTGAATCATTATATTTTCGATAGTAAATACAGTTGTTTACCACATAATTGAGTATTGGATGAAGTATGCATATTGGAAGTATTTGTTGCCTACGGAAATGATAATTCAAACATTAATAACTTACTACGGAATCTTGATTTAAATAATAAGAGATGTTCTGATATTTACATCATGTAGCCGGCTGGAAATTAAAATTATTTCAGTTTGTTTCATATGCATAGTTTATCCCATGCTATGCTGTCGCCCTTTAACACTTCATTGTTCTTACCATGGCACAAACATTACAAGAAACTTTTATACCAAGCAAAGATGCATCATTAGAATCCTCTATTGCGACTTTACAAGCAAAATTATTAGCGCTTGATATTCATATAGAAGAAAAGTCATGGCTAAACGAAGTAGAAGGTATTTGGTCGGTTCACGTGATTAATCGTGATTGTCCACGTTTGTTTACCAATGGTAAAGGTGCATCTAAACTTGCTGCTCGGGCTAGTGCATTGGGTGAATTTTTTGAACGGCTTGGAACTAACTATTTATGGACGGATTTTTATCTTGGTGAAACGCTCGCCAATGCAGATTTTGTGCATTATCCAAATGAACAATGGTTTGCTGTTGAAGGTGATGAATGGCCTTCTGCAATTTTAACGCCTGAGCTACAACAGTTTTACAATCCAGAAGGTACAGTGCCTGCCGGCCAATTAGTTGATTTAAACTCTGGTAATCAAGAACGTGGTATTTGTACGATTCCTTACACTCGATTAAGCGATGGTAAAACAGTGTTGTTTCCAGTTAACTTAATCGGCAATATTTATGTCAGTAATGGGATGAGTGCAGGTAACACAATGATGGAAGCCCGCACACAAGCGTTGGCTGAGATTTTTGAGCGCAATATTAAAAACAGAATTATTGCAGAAGGTATTTGTTTGCCAGATGTGCCTGATGAAGTGATTGCTCGCTATCCTCGTATAGAAGCAGGTATAAAGGGTTTGCGTGATGCCGGTTATGGAATCTTGGTCAAAGATGCTTCACTTGGTGGACAGTATCCAGTCATGAATGTGACGTTGTTACACCCAGATGATCAAGGTTGTTTTGCGAGTTTTGGTGCACACCCGCGTTTTGAGGTGGCATTAGAACGCTCGCTGACTGAGCTAATACAAGGCCGTGCTTTAGATAGCTTATCAGGCTTTGTTAAACCTGGTTTTGATATGGAAGAAATTGCAGACCCGCAAAATTTGGAAATTCATTTTGTCGATTCGAGTGGTGTAATCAGTTGGGAGTTTTTGCGTAATCAGCCTGATTATGAATTTGTAGATTGGAATTTTGGTACGACAACTGAAGAAGACTATCACTGGAGTGTGAATAAAATTCAGGAAAGCGGCCATGAATTATACATTGCCGATTTTGAACACTTAGGTGTTTATACCTGCCGCATTTTTGTCCCTGGCATGAGTGAGATCTATCCAGTGGAAGAGTTGGAATGGCAGAACAATACGGTTGGCAATCAAGTGCGGCCTTATGCACAACGATTACAAAGCTTAACCAAAGAAGAGTCAGCAGAACTTTTAGATATTTTATTAGATGTTAATTTTCAAGATGATTTGCATGTATATATTTTGATAGGCTTGTGTGTGGATGCGAATACAGCTTGGCAAGACTTGCGCATAGGTGAATTAAAAACACTAGCGGCAACTGCAGCGGGCAGTACTGATGAAATTTTAGATGGTTGTGAATGGATTGCACAAATCAATGATCTGCCAACTGAGCGACTTAAAGTTTACAGTTGTATTGCTGACCTTGTGCAAATTGCGCAAAACACAACCAGCGGCGATATTGGTTTATTTGAGTCTAATTTAGCTTTAATGTATGGGGATGTTACATTGCAACAAGCGCTAAGTTTATTCAATCAAGAAACACAGTATTTTGGCTTGAATGATTTAGGCATCAATTACGAGGGTAGTCAGATGCATCAGAAATTATTAGCCGCTTATGAAAAAGTGCGAGCGCCGCAGCTGGCATAAACTAATCATAATTGTTGGCGGTTGCGCACGTCAATCCGCCAACAATACTTTATTTAGTGATGCTCACACTTTTCTTTTTCTGGATGGCACTCTTTGTCGTTTGCGATAGCAAAGTTTGAAACGACAGCAAATAATACAAATAATACAGCAGCAAATTTTTTCATTATGATTCCCTTAAAAGATATATAAATAGCTGCAAATTAATCATTGTTCGATATGCATTGCAGCATGAAATCCTTACGACTGAAAAAGAAATTACTTTAGATAGAATGCAAAGAATATTTTTGCTGATGTAGGCTATTTTTTCTTGTACGGATTAATTAGCGAATCAACCAATTGATGCAGAGTTTCACGCATTTGCGCTTCAGAGACTTCCATCAGCAAGCCATCTTCAAATGCATCTTGCGTGATTTGCAGAATCTCATCAAAATTTTCTTGCATCACGCGAATTTTTTCTGTGCATGCAACAATGCTGTTGTCGTCTCGTATCCAGGTGGGAAGTGATATTTTTGACATTATTGTTACCAGTTAATAAGTCATGTGTTCAATTAAATGCAGCATTTTACGTAATGCTTGCCCGCGATGACTGACTTTGTTTTTTATCTCTGGTTCAAGTTCAGCACCAGACTTGCCCGTCATACTGTCTAAAAATAGTGGGTCATAGCCAAAGCCGTTGCTGCCTCGTGGCTTTTTAAGGATACTACCTTGCCAGATACCTTCTGCGATTAAAGGTTGTGGATCATCATGTCTTCTAACAAGCACTAAGCAGCAATAATAGTATGCAAAGCGGTTTTCATGTTGTTTCAGAATGTTGATGAGGTGTGCATTATTTTTTTCATCATTACTTGGCTTACCTGCAAAATAAGCTGATTGCACTCCAGGCTCACCATTTAGTGCTTCTAAGCAAAGCCCGGAATCATCTGCCAGTGCTGGCAGACCTGTCGCCTTACTGGCATGTCTGGCTTTAGCCAAGGCATTTTCGATAAAGGTACAATGCGGTTCATCTGCTTCAGAAACATTGAACTCTGATTGTGGTAACACCTCGATATTCATAGGTGCCAGCATTGCTTGTATTTCTCTTAATTTACCTTGATTACCGCTAGCGATGACAAGTTTTTTTAACATGATTCGTGCTTTAAGCAATACCAAGTGCCTGTTTTTGTATTGTTAAAAGTTCGTTAATGCCTTGTTCAGCCATATCTGTCATTGCCGTCATGGCATCACGGCTAAATGGTTCGCCTTCTGCCGTGCCTTGAATCTCAACAAAACCACCACTACTTGTCATCACAATATTCATATCAGTGTCACAGTCTGAATCTTCCACATAGTCTAAGTCCAGTACCGGGACTCCTTTGTAGACGCCTACAGAAATCGCAGCAACGGCATTGGTAAGTGGAGATTCAGTTAGTAGGTTATTGTCCATAAGGTAGGTAATCGCATCGTGCATCGCAACATAGGCACCTGTGATACTTGCAGTACGTGTACCACCGTCAGCTTGGATAACATCGCAATCAAAATGAATGGTTCGCTCACCCAATTTTTTTAAATCAATAACCGCACGTAAACTACGACCAATAAGCCGTTGAATTTCTTGCGTCCGACCAGATTGTTTGCCGCGGGCAGCTTCTCTTTGCATACGAGAGCCAGTAGAACGCGGCAGCATACCGTATTCTGCCGTTACCCAGCCTTGTTCTTGACCCTTTAAAAAGCCAGGTATCTTTTCTTCAACACTT
>JBFIDU010000084.1:0-6956 GCA_041603755.1 Methylophilaceae bacterium | reverse complement strand
CCGATTGCCTTTAAATGACTTAGCCTCAGCGGCATTTATACTTTTGTTTTTAAGCTTAGCTTTGCATCTATCTGGACTATTGAGCCAGGTAGATGATTTAATCTATGATTTAGGACAACGGCTAAACATTTCTGCACCGCCAGATGACGTCATCATTGTTGCTATTGACCAAGATAGCCTATCACAGCTTGGTCGCTGGCCATGGTCAAGAGACATACATGCACAATTATTGCAGCGCTTAAAAGCTGAGCAGCCAGCAGCAATCGGTCTCGATATCATTTTTGCCGAGCCAGAGCAAGATAATCCTCAAGCAGATCAAAACCTTGCGAACGCTATAGCGGATGCAAACAATGTTGTGTTGCCTGTATTGCTGGAAAGTGTGCGTGAAAACGGCCAGATTATAGAGACCTTACCATTGCCTCAATTGATGCAATCAGCTGCAGATGTTGGTCGTGTGCATGCGGTATTAGATGCAGACAGTATTGCAAGAGCTGTATATCTACATGAAGGGATAGGTGCGCCAGTTTGGCAATTGTTTTCTCAGGCGGTTCTTAACACAACAGAACGTCAACCTAGCAAAAACAACTTCAAATTAAATGACGATGATAATTTGACTAATAAGTACACATTGATTCAAAAAGATAAACGTAGAATTAGTTTTAGCGGGCCACCAGGGCATTTTAATCACATTTCATATGTGCAAGTATTAAAAGGTGAGTTTTTGCCAGAAACATTCAAAAATAAGGTAGTACTCGTAGGCGCAACAGCATTAGGCATGAATGATCTGCTACCTACACCTGTTTCTGGGTTAAGCATACCGATGACAGGCGTAGAATTTCATGCCAATGTATTCACCTCTTTGCGTAACAACACACTTATACGCACAGTGCCATTGTGGCTTAGTAGCATCATGATACTAACAATCTCATTAATGCCTTTATTGTGGATGCCAAAGATGAGGGCGCTAAAGAGCTTTGTCTCCACAATTTTATTTATGATTTTAGTCACAATGATAGCTGGTTTTTTACCTAAATTAATGGGCATATGGGTGCCACCAGCCGCAGCACTATTGACATTATTGTTTGCCTATCCAATATGGAGTTGGCGGAAACTAGAGGCCGCTCAGCGTTACCTGGATTTTGAGCTTGATTATCTAAAGAAAAATATGGCTGATATGCATAGGGTTGATGATAAATCTGCTCTTGGATATGACGCCTTTGACGCACGCATTGCTCAAGTACGTAATGCATCAAAACAATTGCGCTATTTAAACGAAAACAGAAAAGAAACATTGGCTTTTATTTCACATGATTTGCGGGCCCCGCTTGCCAGTGCAATCGCTGTCATCGAAAAAAATGATGAAGTGAAAGCGTTATTACATAAGCCGCTGTCTCAAGCTTTGAATTTGGCAGAAGATTTCTTGCAGGCATCACGTGCAGAAATGATTGATGTAAGCGCATTTGATGAAATCGATTTTGTTGGGCTGGTTCATCAAGCGGTGGACGATGCCTATAACGAAGCAACGCATAAACAAATTAACTTTGTTCGTGATATGACAGAAAACATTGTTTGGGTAGAAGGGAACTTTGGTCTATTACATCGCGCCATACTCAATCTGATTTTGAATGCGGTGAAGTTCAGCTCTGAGCAGTCAAATATCATCATAAAAGTCAACTTGGTGGAGCAAAATTCAGATATTGTTGTTTCTGTTATAGATCAAGGGCCTGGCATTTCAAGCAAAGATCAAGTTAACCTTTTTAAGCGGTTTTCAAGAATAAAAGGTCAGGGGAGTACCTTCTTAGGTACTGGCTTAGGCCTCTATTTTGTTAATATTGTTGCAGAAAAACATGGTGGTCGTATTCAAGTGAAAAGTGATATCGGTAGCGGAGCAACATTTAGCTTATCATTACCTGTTGTCGATATTGTTTAACTATTGTTTTTGATTGTATTTACTTTGTTTGCGTATAAGCGCATATCAGCCTCAGCAATCCATTGTTCTGATGTCAGATCATTGTTTGATTCAGCGATGCCATAACTAAATGATGTGAAAAATTTTTCTTTGTGTCGCGATTCAAACGCATGCGAACTATAATATTTATATATTCTATCAATCGCTTGCTTAGCAGATGTTAAAGGAGTTGCAGGCATAATAATTAACCATTCATCACCACCATAACGATAGAGTTGATCGTGTGGTCTTAAATTTTTGCTAATAATGTCAGCAGTTATTGCAATAGTTGCGTCGCCTACTACATGGCCATATTGATCATTAATTGCTTTAAAGTCATTCTGATCCAATAGTGCGATACTTGCTGGCAGGTTATTCTGTTTCGCGCGCGCAAGTTGATCATCTAAATTACGCATTAATGTCAGCCTGTTTAGAACGCCAGTCAATGTGTCACGCATTGCAAACTCATGAATCAATTGCTGCTGGGCCTCTTTTGAGGCCACCATAAACTGATAAGCTAACATTTGGTAATTATCCAATTGCTCAAATAATGTTAAGCCTGACATTGGTTGAATGGACTTGGCTGTCTCATCCCAAAGACTTTCTAAATTGTGACTAATTTCATTAAACCTATTCATCAAAAGATCTGGGAGAGATATGTGTTTGGGAATGATTTCACCAAAACTTGGCAGCACAGTTGTTGATTGAGTTTTCTCTCCTGTTAGTAAACAGCGCATCGAATTGATAAGCCACTGATGTCTGGCAAGCAACCACATGCCCGTTGCGGATATCAAGTCTAGTGCATGGCCGTGGCTGACAATGTCTTCTTGTTGGAGTATGCTCATCTATGCTTAGTGTTAATATATTCTCGATGTATTATTGATAAACTAAAGCGAGGCGACAACGTAATTAACAATCTTTTGCAAATTCGATTTAGTTGAAAGCTGATTAATATGCAAAAGTTAAAGTTGTCCAGTTATACAGATTGATTTGAGATATAATGTATGGATTCGATTTTCGAAAACATCAGAAAAGCATAATCTAGGAGGATGCAATGGCAAATTTATTAGACCAACTTAAAGAAATGACGACAATCGTCGCTGACACAGGTGACGTTGAAGCAATTAAATCTGTTAAACCTGTTGATGCCACAACTAACCCATCTTTATTATTGAAAGCCAGTCAGCTACCACAATATGCACATTTGATTGATGAAGCAATCAGCTATGCAAAAGCAAAAGGCGGCAGTAAAGAAGACCAAATTGAAAATGCAGCGGATAAACTAGCTGTATTAATCGGTATCGAAATCTCTAAAGTAGTCCCTGGCCGTATATCAACAGAAGTTGATGCGCGCTTATCATTTGATACCGATAAAATGATTGCAAAAGGCCGTAAATTAATCGCTTTATATCAGGAAGCTGGTGTTGGCAAAGACCGTGTATTGATTAAACTTGCTTCAACTTGGGAAGGTGTTAAAGCTGGTGAAGCGCTTGAAAAAGAAGGCATTAACTGTAACTTAACGCTACTATTCGGTTTTGGCCAAGCACGTGCTTGTGCTGAAGCAGGCGTATACCTGATTTCACCTTTTGTTGGACGTATCTTAGACTGGTACAAAGCTAAAACAGGCGAAACCTATGACCAAGAATCTGATCCAGGTGTCGTTTCAGTACGCAATATCTATCAGTACTACAAAGAGCATGGTTATAAAACAGTTGTGATGGGTGCTTCATTCCGCAATACAGGTGAGTTAATTGCACTTGCAGGCTGCGACCGTTTAACAGTTTCTCCTGGCTTGCTACAAGAGCTAGCAGCAACAGAAGGCACACTAAAACAAGTGCTAAAAGATGGTGGCGCGACAAAAACACCACCAGCTAAGATGACAGAAGAAGAATTCCGCTTTGAATTAAACCAAGATGCAATGGCAACTGAGAAATTAGCAGAAGGTATCCGCGGATTCGTTGCAGATCAAAATAAACTTGAAGCAGCGCTTAGCGAGAAGCTTTAAGGCTTTGTTGCAGCTGGTTGAGACTCGATAATATGTATACCCATGTGGGCCATATTTCTGTAATTTAACCGCTGTAACATTGACATAAAACGGCTGGACGCTTATCATAAGCGTCCAGATTTTTTGTAGTAACAAAGAATAGCAATAAGTCTTCTACAAATGACTTTTTGTAATAACTAACCTTTAATCGGAGATTAACCATGGCTTTAACCCAAATGGCATTAGATTCACTAGATTTCGACGCAACAGTTGCATTAGCAGAAACAGTTGCTCCACACGTTGACATTTTAGAAATCGGTACACCATGCATCAAGCACAACGGTATCAAACTTCTAGAAACACTACGTGCTAAATTCCCAAACAACAAAATCTTAGTTGATTTGAAAACAATGGATGCTGGCTTCTACGAAGCTGAGCCTTTCTACAAAGCTGGTGCTGATATTTGTACAGTTTTGGGTTGTGCTGATATGGGTACAATCAAAGGCGTAATTGATGTTGCAAACAAATACGGTAAGAAAGCACAAATTGACTTAATCAATGTTGCTGACAAACCAGCATTGGCTAAAGAAGTTGTTGCAGCTGGTGCACACATTATCGGTGTTCACACTGGTTTAGATCAACAAGCTGCAGGTCAAACACCTTTCACTGACTTAGCTGCTATCGCTGCATTAAACACAGGCGCTGAAATCTCAGTTGCTGGTGGCGTTAAAGCTGCTACAGCTGCACAAGTACGTGATGCTGGTGCTTCAATCATCGTTGCAGGTGCTGCAATCTACGGTGCTGAAGATCCTGCTGCTGCTGCTGCAGAAATCACAAAAATTGCTCACGGATAATATCTGCGATCAATAATTTAATATTGATTTGAGTATAAAAAAATCCCGACCCAGAAATGTGTCGGGATTTTTTGTTTAAGGTTTTTGTGTCAATTAATCAGTTAGATTTAAAGGAAAAAAAATGGATCATCAACAATTTATTTTAGATAACTTAAAACGTATTTTAGATGTTACCGATAAGAGCAAAGCGGCTGAATTGGTTAAGCTTGTAAAGAGCTCAGGCGCAACATTTATTGGTGGTGCAGGACGTTCGCTGTTAGTTTCACGTTTTTTTGCAATGCGTTTAGTCCACTCAGGCCACAAAGTTTACATGGTTGGCGAAGTCGTTACACCAGCGATCAAAGAAGGTGATTTATTAATTCTAGTTTCTGGATCTGGTGGTACAGCTACATTATTACCATTCGTGAAAAAAGCGAAAGAAGTTGGTGCTAAATTAGCAGTTATTTCAATGAAGAAAGAGTCACCAATGGCAGACGCTGCTGATTTGGTTGTACAAATTGGTCAAGATGATAGCTTCCCGCTAGTTAAAGGAATGCCAATGGGTTCGCAATTTGAGCTTTCAACATTGATATTCTTGGAAGGTGCAATTTCTGAGATTATCCATAATGAAGACTTAACTGAACAAGGCATGCGTGCATTACACGCAAACCTAGAGTAAGCGTCATAAATAAAAAAACCCGAGTAATCTCGGGTTTTTTTATGCGTTGAATAACGTTTCTAAATCCACTCGCGTAATTTGCTTATTGTGTAGCGCAGATGCAATCAGTGCGCCTGTTGTGCCGACTCTCCTTAACAAGTGTAAATCTTGGATATTCCTCACGCCGCCTGCAGCATAGATGGCACTTTGTTTAGCTTTTTTTAGTAATTCCACTATTATTTTTTGGTTTGCGCCTTCATTTGCGCCGACATTGGCTAATGTCATACTAATCACTCTATCTGGCCAGAGTTGAGGGCTTTCTAACAAAGCTTGAGGGCCTGTATAGCGATTCCCGATAAAGTCTAATGATAAATGAAACGGTAAATTTAGGGCTGATGTTAGTTGTTGAAACTCGGCCAAAGATATAAATGCCTCACTACCAAGTATTAGTTGTGTCTTTGGAGAGCGCCATTCCTTTGCTCTTTCTAGGCTGTTGATGCCAGCATCTATCCAAATAGTAAGCTCAGGATAGCTAGCATGTATTTCATCTATGCATGTTCTATGAGAGATAGACGTATTCTCTATTGATTGTATCGCATTCAAATCCGCAATATATAAAGTGTCAAATGGATAAACATCCATAAAAGCCTTTACAATATCAGTTGGTTTTGTAGATGAGGTAAGGGAAGAGTTGATCGGTAAATAATGCGCGCGGTCGCCTTTTTTGGCATGAACAACCGAGCCATTCAATAAATCAATCACTGGAATAATGTGCAAAACAAGCCCATAAAAAAAATATTTGTTTGTGAGTTTATCACTGCAGGCGGTTTAAATCATACTGAACTTCACTCATCATTGGTAAATGAAGGTTTATTAATGAGAGATGCTTTGTTAAGAGATTTAGAATCGCTACCGTATGAATTATTCATTACACAAGATGCTCGTCTGAATTCGTCACTTGACTTAGCAAACGTTGAATATATTCAAGCTAATCAGGATGTTTGGTTAAAATGGGAGGAGTTAATCAAGCAAGTTGATGCTGTTTGGATCATAGCCCCTGAAACAAATGGTTATTTGCAAAAGCTGACACAGCTTGCGTTAAAACATCAAAAAATGATTATCGGCTGCGGCTTAACGACAATTGATATTTGCCGCAGTAAATTATCCAGTTACTATTTTTTTAAACAACATAAGCTCAATACGATAGAAACTTTCTTAAGTCCACGCTGGGATAAAACCTTTTCTAAAAAATGGGTTGTAAAGCCAGACGATGGCGCAGGATGCGAAGATACGATAATTTTTGATGATGTTGATGTTTTAATGGAATGGGTTGTCAGTGAGAGTAAGGCGCTCACACACGTTATTCAGCCTTATATTGAGGGTAGTCCAGCGAGTATATCCTGCATCATGCATACCGGCCATGCAATGGTCTTGAGTTGCAATACGCTGCTCATGTCGATCAATAACAATGTATTAGGCTATCAAGGTTTTCTAGTCAATGGTATGCGCAGTCAGTGGGAGCTGTTTACAATT
>JBFIDU010000083.1:0-7068 GCA_041603755.1 Methylophilaceae bacterium | reverse complement strand
GACTTTTCAGCGAGTGCTGTTGCATAGAAGTCAGTTCTACCAATTATTTTCCCAAACTCACGCTCAAAACTTAAATTACGTTCACTATCATTAATCTCATTTGATAGTAAATATAAGTTTCCTTTTGCATCCACACTATTAGCTAGTTTCCAGGCTGCGATTTCAAAGTTGCGTGCAACGTTGTAAATGCGCTGGGGGTCTAAGTTATCTGTTAGATAGAACTCCGTTTTATTATCATGGGCTTTTGCGAGCATGGTTTGTAGTCCAACAATAAATGCCAATACCCGATCGCCATGAAATGCGTCGTCAAAGGCAAGAAAGATTGCATCTGTATCCTGCTTCTGATGAATGCCATCGAACTTCCAATGGTGTTGGTTGCCTCCCTCAAAAACCCATTCTGCCATTTTCTCTGCTGAGTCTGTGGTGCTTTTGGCTAGCTCTCTCGGGTTACGTTTATAAAGTTTCACCATCAGCGTACGCAAGCTATAGACATTATTGCTATATTCCATATCAGCCATTCGATCAAAATCGGTTTTGGCTAATTGATTAATGCTGCTGCGGTCGGTGCGTTCTGGTATTTTGTTTTTGTTATTGAAGGGGCTATTTGCACAAGCGGTAAGCAGCACAATGGTGATTAGTGCTATCCCTTTTCTCATGCGGCCTCTACTGTTTGATCGATAACTGTACGAGACTGTGGAAATAGAATGCTAAATGTACTCCCTTTACCAATCTTACTGTCGACTTCTAATTTAGCACGGTGACGATTGAGTATGTGTTTGACGATTGCTAATCCGAGCCCAGTGCCACCAGTCTCTCGGCTACGTCCATTATCAACACGATAGAATCGTTCCGTAATTCTGGGTATATGCTGCTCCTCAATACCAATGCCAGAATCTTTTACGCTAAAAACAGCTTGTTTATTTCTAAGCTGCCAACTAATGACGACATCTCCACCTTCGGGTGTGTAACGGATCGCATTGCTTACTAAATTTGTGAATGCACTCAGCAGTTCTTCTCGACTGCCTTTAAGGTTTAGCGATTTATCGGTATGCAGTTTAATGTTATGTTTGCCATTGCTTAATGCTTTTGCATCATTTTGAATCATGTCCAATAAAGCTGGCATTTGAATAATTGTTGTAGCGGGCACTTCATAATTACTCTCAATCCGGGATAGCGTTAATAAATCTTCAATAATTAAACGCATTCGGCTCGTTTGAGAAATCATCATGTCGAAATAGCTTTTTGTGCTTTCATTCACGGCACCTTGTGTATCCATTAATGTTTCTAAAAAGCCACCTACTACCGTAAGCGGTGTTCGTAATTCATGGGATACATTAGCGATAAAATCTCGGCGCATGGTATCAATTTTTTCTTGTGCTGAAATGTCGCGGCAGATGAGAAGCTTTTGTGCTGTGCCAAAAATAATAAGCTGAATTTGTAAGGTTGTCTCGTGATTGCGGTTGGATTTAACGCTAATCGGCTCTTTGTAATCTTTGCTATGCAGGTAAGTGATGAACTCTGAGTAACGGACAAGGTTTTGAATAGGTTGGTTTGTATCTGTAGCTAAATCTAGGCCTAATAAATGTTCAGCAGGGGGGTTGCACCATTCAATTTCATTACGATGGTTCAATACCGCAATGCCGTCTGGTAAAGCATTAGTTGCTCTTTTAAAGCCTTCTAAGGCAGCAACCAGTTCAGCTTCTGCTCTGATGTTTTTACGTTGATGTTGAAACAGTGCTGAGAAAATGCTTTCCCAAATGCCTCTACCTTCTGGAATCTCATTTAGGTTGGGTGTTTTTAACCAGCGCTGTAATTTGTATATCCAATAAATATGACTAGCGATGTACAAGGCTAGCGCAATGCATAGAAACGCAAATGCATTAACTAAGCTACTTGCCAACCAGACGACAATCGTTATTGTCAGTAGGCTGATGCCTATCCATAATGTTTTCCAGCGAATATCTTGCATATTCGTTAATTCTTATCGTGTGCGCTTATTATAGTAGCTTTTGTGCGCGAGAATAAAGCTAGATGAAGATTAATTGGCTAATGCCGATAGTCGATAGCCAGCACCACGCACAGTTTGAATTAAATCTTGATGACCTGATGCAGACAGCGCATTTCTTAATCGACGAATATGAACATCGACTGTACGATCCTCTACAAAAACACGGTCACCCCACACTTTATCCAGCAGTTGTCCTCTTGAATGAACACGCTCAGGGTTGCTCATAAAGTAGTGCAATAATCTAAATTCAGTTGGGCCCAAATCGACAATGGTATTATTGCCTGTCACACGATGTGTGATAGGGTCCAGATGTAAGCCCTGAATTTCGATGGGGTCATCTGTCATTTGTGGTGCCCTGCGACGCAATACTGCTTTGATACGTGCGTTTAACTCGCGCGGACTGAATGGCTTAGTGACATAGTCATCAGCGCCGACTTCAAGACCTCTTACCTTATCAAACTCATCGCCACGGGCGGTCAGCATAATGATGGGTATTTGCTTGGTTGAGCTATCTGACTTAAGTTTACGTGCAAAATCAATACCATTCATGTTAGGTAGCATCCAATCCAACAAGATTAAATCTGGAATTGTATTGCGCAGGAGTTCTTGTGCATGTTCGGCGCTAATAGCACGCAAGGGTGTGTGACCTGCTTGTGTGATGTTTAATGCTAACAGCTCTTGAATAGCAGGCTCGTCTTCTACTACTAATATATTGGCAGGCATTTTGCTCCAGAATATCTATGATACGGGGCTTATTATGTGACCATAATATTTCAAATTTATGACATAGTCACAAAATTATTCAGTTTATTAAAAATAGTTAATTGCCATTTTTTCAAATTTGTAACAATATGTAACTAGTTCAAAAGCTGCAACATAAAATGATTAGCGTTGGGAGGAAGTATGGGGAGTTTTTTAGATAAAGAAAATACAATTGCAGGTCCTGGTTTTAATCGCTGGCTAGTGCCGCCCGCAGCCCTTGCTATCCACCTCTCTATTGGGATGGCTTATGGTTTCAGTGTTTTTTGGAAGCCTCTTGGCAACGCATTAGTGGACACTTCGGGAACACCACTTGCTGCATGTGCTGCTGGCGCTACAACGTTTACAGACAAACTCGCGGGTACAGCTAAAGCCTTATTTGCGACAGATTGTAATTGGACACAATTTGATTTAGGTTGGATGTTCACATTGTTTTTTGTATTATTAGGCTGTTCAGCAGCTGTTTTCGGCGGCTGGCTGGAGCGTGAGGGACCAAGAAAAACAGGGTTTGTTTCTGCTATTTTATGGGCTGGTGGCTTACTTATTTCCGCATATGGTATTTACGTTCATCAGCTATGGTTATTGTGGCTTGGTAGTGGAGTCATTGGTGGTATTGGTTTAGGGCTAGGTTACATCTCTCCTGTATCCACCTTGATTAAATGGTTCCCAGATCATCGTGGCATGGCAACTGGAATGGCGATAATGGGCTTTGGCGGTGGTGCGATGATTGGGTCACCCATTGCGACTAAGTTAATGGCGCACTTTTCCGAGTCTGGTGGAGTAGGCGTATGGCAAACGTTTGTGGTGCTTGGACTGATCTACTTTATTTTCATGGTCAGTGGCGCATTTGGCTATCGTGTGCCTGCCACAGGTTGGAAACCCGAAAACTGGACACCACCAAAAACACAGAAGAATGCAATGATTGCGCATAAGCATGTGCATCTCAACAGAGCGCACAAAACGCCACAATTTTGGTTGTTATGGCTGGTATTGTGCATGAATGTCTCAGCATGTATTGGCATATTGGGCGCAGCATCTCCAATGTTACAAGAAACATTTGGTGGTGCTTTGATTGGCCAGCCTGAGATTGGGTTTGCCGAAATTAGAGTTAACCATGATTTGACTGCAGCCGCAGCCTTGGTCGGTGCAGGTTTTGTGGGATTGATTTCAGTTTTTAATATTTTTGGACGAATTGGTTGGGCATCATCATCAGACAAGTTAGGTCGTAAGCGGACTTATTACATTTTCTTTGTACTTGGTGCTTTCCTTTATTGCTCTGCCGCCTATGTTGCAGGATTTAAATCGTTGTCATTATTCGTTGCATGTTTTTGTATTATCTCTTCTATGTATGGTGGTGGTTTTGCAACAATTCCTGCTTATTTAGCTGATATATTTGGCACACAGTTTGTTGGTGCGATTCATGGGCGCCTACTTACTGCATGGTCAACAGCTGGTATTGTTGGCCCCGTAATAGTTAACTATATGCACGATACACGATTGGAAGCAGGGGTACCATACGATAAGATTTATGGCCCTATTATGCTAGTATTGGCAGGCATGATGGTGATTGGTTTTATAGCCAATATGTTGGTTAAGCCTTTGGATGACAAAGACTTTATGACTGATGTTGAGCTTGAGGCTGTTCGTAGTGCTGGACATGAGAAAGTTGCGGCAACAGTATCTGCTAATGCCACAACTGAAAAACATTCACTCATTCTATTAGTTGCTTGGGCAACGGTTATTATCCCGATTGCATATGGTATATGGAGCACTGCGCAAAAAGCTTGGTCATTATTTAGTTAGATTGAGTGACTATCATCGTAATGGGAGGATGAATTAGCGTAAAATATTATTTTTTACGAAATAGAGAGAATGCTTTGAATAAAATAGCAATAAATCTGGATGGCTCAGGCAAAAAAATAGGTGTAGTCTTGTCGCGATTCAACAGCAATATTGGTGAAGCCTTACTCAAGTCATGTCACGCAGAGTTGTTAAAGTTAGGGGTTGCAGATGAAGATATTCAACTTGCAACAGTAGCTGGTGCGCTTGAGACGCCGTTAATCCTTCAGGAAATGGCATTAAGTGAGCAATATGATGCGCTGATTGCACTTGGTGCAATTGTGCGTGGTGAAACCTATCATTTCGAAGTGGTAGCGAATGAATCAGCGCGTGGTGTTTCTGATGTTCAGCTGAACACGGGTATACCAATCTCAAATGCCATCTTGACGACTGAAAATGACGAACAAGCATTAGCCCGTGTAGAAATAAAAGGTGCTGAAGCGGCAAGAGTAGCCATAGAAATGGCCAATTTGGTTAGCGTATTATGAGTAACGTTAGTGTAGGTGAAGGCGCTAATAAAAAACGTAAATCGAGTAAAAGCCGCCGTAAATCAAGAGAGTTGGTCTTAAAAGCTATCTACCGCCGTATGATGAATGATAGCGATATCAAGCAAATTTTGTTGGATATGCATGATGATCCTGACTATATCAAAGCAGATGAAGTATATTTTAAACAATTGCTGAATGGTGTTTTTGATAATTTGGCCTCAATTGATAGCCAAATCACGACCTTTATTGATCGTGAGATTAACGAGTTAAGTCCGATTGAACACGCAATATTACGTGTGTCATCTTATGAGCTTTTGTTTGATATTACGATACCATACCGCGTAGCAATCAACGAAGGGGTTGAGCTTGCTAAAACCTTTGGCGGTTCGGATGGGCATAAATATATCAATGGTGTATTGGATAAATTGGCTGCTTCTGCTAGACCGTATGAGTTTGGGAAATAGCCTCTACCATAGGGTTGCTAACTCATCCTTATTGTTTTAATTATACAAATGTAACAAATGGCTGAAATGCGAGTGATTGGGATAATATGGATGTAACAAAAGCTGTGAGTGTTGCCCGTATGTCTGATGTTGGACTCATGCGCAGCCAAAATGAAGATTCAGTTGCAAGTGATTTAACAACTGGGCTTGTCATGGTTGCGGATGGCATGGGTGGCTATAAAGCGGGTGAAATAGCCAGTCAAATGACAACACTCATTGTTGCCGCTGAGCTTGCAGAGCTAATACACCAACAATCGCAATTAAGAAGAATTCATCAATTATCAGTCGGAGCAATGCTCAGCAGGGCTGTCGCTGTCGCGAATAACCTTATCTATCAAACATCACAACAGCAACCAATTTGTTCTGGGATGGGTACAACATTAGTCGTGGGTATTTTTTATGACAATAAAATTATTGTTGGACACATTGGGGACTCTAGGCTTTATCGCTTCCGTAGTGGTGTTTTAGAGCAATTGACAGAAGATCACTCTTTGTTGCAGGAACAGATTAATGCGGGCCTCATCACTAAAGAGCAAGCGAGGATGTCAAATGATGGGCACTTAGTTACACGTGCGTTGGGAACAGAGCCAGAAGTTGAGCTCGAGTTAAACGAGTATGAAGTGTTAATCGGTGATTGTTATTTGCTTTGTTCAGACGGGTTAACAGACTTAGTGGAAGATGATGAGATTGAAGAGGTCATAGCATCTGCCAATGGAAACATCCACCTCGCAGCCAGCAGCCTTATCAGACTTGCAAATAAATATGGAGGGGCAGATAATGTGTCCGTTGTTATTGCTTTAGTCAAGGATTCGTTTGCAATAAAGCAAGGTTGGATACAAAAGTTATGGGGATAAGCTCAATTTAACCAAGAAGGTAGTCATGGCTAAGTTAATTTTCTTACTAGATGGTAATGTGATTAAAGAATATGTAGTGGACAAAGACAGGTTAACTATCGGACGTCGGGCAACTAACGATGTTCATATAGATAACTTGGCAATCAGTGGTGAACATGCAGTGATAGTAAGCGCTGGCGATGAAGTTTACATAGAAGACCTCAATAGTACCAATGGCACGGTAGTAAATAAAAAAGTAATTAAGAAACAGGCTCTTAAACATGGCGATACAATTGGTCTAGGTAAGTATCAATTAAAGTTTGTTCAGAATCTCACGACGACTAAAAAAGTTGAATCCCATGGGTTTGCCGATACAGTCATGGTGACACCAGCTAAAGAGGTAGGAGATGAGAATTCAGAACAAAATGACCCCACAGGAGAAGTTGCTTCAGATTTAGAGGTAACACCCGTTGCAGATGAAACGCCTCAGACACCCTTAGCTGCACAAGAACCCAGACTGAAAATTCTAACGGGGGACCGGACTGGTGAAATATTGTATTTAGATAAAACGATGGTTAAGTTAGGTGAAGCAGGAAAGCAGGTGGCCGTTGTGACCAAAAGGCAAGATGGCTACTTTC
>JBFIDU010000082.1:0-7310 GCA_041603755.1 Methylophilaceae bacterium | reverse complement strand
TATCATTTACAATCGCATCGGTAATTTCTCTAGCGCGGTCACCGCGAAAATTCATGAAAATAACGCTGTCTCCATCTTCTAATTTAATTGGTGCCTCATTCGGTTGACGAATGCAGGTGCATTTTACAAATTCATCGGTTTCATCGCGCGCGTAAGCATTTTCTAATGCTTTGCTGGCAGATGTTTCTACTAACTCAGCTTTGCCTTCTACAATCATATTATAGGCAGGTTCAATGCGCTCCCAACGTTTGTCTCTATCCATGGCATAGAAGCGACCGCAGATGCTAGCAATCCTGCCAACACCCAATGATGCGATTTTCTCTTCCAAAATTGCGATAAATGGTGCTGCGCTAATCGGTGGGGTGTCTCTTCCATCCAGAAACGCGTGAACGTAGACTTTGTCCAGTCCTTGCTTAGCTGCTAACTCGAGCAAGGCATAAATATGCTCTTGATGACTGTGTACGCCACCATCAGAAAGCAACCCGAAGACATGCAGAGCTTTGTTGTTAGCTTTTAATTCCTTAATTGTGTCTGTGAGTATTGGTAGCTCAAAAAACTCTCCCGTTTTGATGCTGTTGTTAATCCGTTCAAAATCTTGAAAAACAACACGGCCTGCACCGATATTCAAATGACCTACTTCTGAGTTTCCCATCTGTCCATCGGGTAACCCAACATAGTGTTCTGAAGCATTGATAAGCGTATTGGGGTAATGCTTTTTTAGGGCATCTAAGTTAGGTGTTTTCGCTAAAGAAATCGCATTGTCTTTGGACTCATCGCGGAATCCAAAACCATCTAAAATGAGTAAAATAACTGGTGTAATCGGCATCTTAAGTCTTTTGCATTTGATATTGGTATAGATACATTATAATAGCTGCTTGGTGAAAAAAAAGTAAAACGCAGACTAAAGTTATTTAAACCTCTTGAAATCACTTCAAAAGTCAGCATTTAATCAATAGATATAGAGAAAGAAGATAGTGGAATTTATTACTGAAAACGCTTTGTTAATCATTCTGGCATTTGGCTCTGGTATTGCTTTGTTATGGCCTATGTTGAGTAAGGGCAGTGCTGCGGGCGTACCGAGTATTTCTGCTGCAGAAGCGGTTATGCTGATGAACCAATCAAAGACAACTGTCCTGGATGTGCGGGATGAAGCAGAGTTTGCAGCTGGTCATATACAAGGTGCGAAGCATATACCGCTCAATGAATTAGAAGGGCGGATTAAAGAGCTTGAGAAACATAAAAAAAAGCCTTTATTAGTTTGCTGTCAGAAGGGTATGCGTTCTAATGCAGCTAGTAAAATATTAGCTGGACATGACTTTGAGCAGTTATGTCAACTTACAGGTGGTCTAGATAAATGGGTTGAGGCAAAAATGCCTTTAGTAAAGGATTAAGATGGCAAACGTAATCATGTATACAACAGGGTACTGCCCTTATTGTGCTAACGCAGAACGACTTTTGCAAAGCAAAGGTGTAACAGAGATTAATAAGATTCAAATCGATACAGATCCAACATTAAGAATGGAAATGATGGAAAAAACGGGTCGCAGAACGGTGCCGCAAATTTATATTGATGATCAACATATTGGTGGTTTCGATGATTTGCGCGCGTTGGATTTGGCAGGTGGACTTGAGCCATTGCTAAGCAAATAGAGGCACTTTTGCCAAAATAGTGATGATTAAAACACGATAAAAAGTTAAAATGGATGATTAACAGTAAAAGACTGTAATCAATTATAGATAAATCAATAGGAATGATACATGGCACAAGATAACAATGCTGCACCCAATACAGATGAAGCAGCGCAAGGAGCACAAGCAGGTTTCGGAATTGAAAAACTATATGTAAAAGATGCATCCATTGAGGTGCCAAATGCGCCACAAGTGTATACCAATCGAACAGCACCACAAGTAAGTGTTGAGCTGGCAAACAGCGCAAGTAAGCTTGATGATGGTGTATTTGAAGTTTCAATCAAGGTAACGGTAACAGCAAAAATTGAAGAGAGCACAGCATTTTTGGTCGAAGTGACGCAAGCGGGTATTTTTGGAATTCGTGGCATTCCCGATGAAAATTTGGAAATGATTTTAGCAATCACATGCCCCAATATTTTATTCCCTTATGCGAGAGAGGCTGTTTCTGACATGGTAACTCGAGCAGGTTTTATGCCTATACTACTTAATCCAATTAATTTTGAAGCGTTGTATGCACAACAAAAAATGGAAGAAAATAAAACAGAAAAGCCGAACTAAAAATTGCAATCTAATGTTATGAAATCTTTATTTTCAATAGTCAACATTTTGGTTTCTCATATAAACCCAAGCAAGGTGTTCTTCTGCTTGGGTTTTTCTTTCTTTGTGGTGATGCATGCTAATGCTGCGGATTTCCGTTCTGTCTTACCCGTTAAAGCAATTACCTATGATGCGCCATCAGTAGCATCAAAAAAGCTATACATCATGAACCAAGGCTATCCGGTTGAAATCATCGTTAACTTGGGTGAGTGGGTAAAAGTGCGAGATCAACAGAGTGGATTAAGCTGGATAGAAGGTAAAGACTTAGATACAAAGCGAACGGTGGTTGTAACGGATAATACTGATATTAAAGAGGCGGAAAGTGCCGACTCAAAACTGCTGGCAACAGTAGAAAAAGATGTTGTGTTGGATTTGTTGTCTCCAAATATTCATAATGGCTGGGTTAAAGTTAAGCACCAAAGTGGTGTTGTTGGCTATATACAAAGCAGTGCGATTTGGGGGCTATATTGAGTAAAATCGCCGTTTTAGGTGCTGGTGCCTGGGGTACTGCACTGGCTATCCATATAAGTGGTCAGCAGCATACTGTCGCACTATGGGGGCGCAACGCTGGACATGTATCGGGTATGCGTAAAGCCCGCGCCAATCCTTTATACCTTGGTGACTTCAAATTTCACGACACTTTGACGGTTGAAGAAGATTTGGAAAAAGCCATTGATGGCGCCGATTTAATCTTATCAGTAGTTCCTACAGCAGGCTTCCGAGTACTTCTTAATGAAATTAAGAAGCTGGGTTCTACGCAACCAATTATATGGGCGCACAAAGGTTTAGAGCCTATATCAGCGCTACTACCTCATGAGGTGGCAGTTGAAGAGTTAAGCATGAGCCGTAAATGGGGGGTCTTATCTGGCCCCAGTTTTGCGGCAGAGCTTGTAAGAGGATTGCCGACCGCAGTTACGCTTGCTGCTAATGACACTGCATTTGCGGTAGAGGCTGCGCACTTATTACATGGAGGCAGTCTGCGTGTTTATAACAGTACCGATGTTATTGGTGTATCAGTTGGTGGCGCCATTAAAAATGTGATGGCAATAGCTGCTGGCATTTCAGATGGTATGGGTTTCGGTAATAATGCGCGTGCAGCAATGATTACACGCGGCTTAGCTGAGATTACACGTTTTGGTGTTGCGTTAGGCGCGAAAGCTGAAACTTTTATGGGTTTAGCTGGTGCTGGCGATTTAATCCTCACTTGCACAGGCCAGTACTCTCGCAATAGAGAGGTTGGCTTACAGCTGGCGACAGGTAAAGATTTGCAAGAAGTGTTAAGTGGCTTGGGGCATGTGGCAGAGGGTGTTAACACAGCAAGAGAAGTCATGCGCCGAGCAGAAAAGATTGGCGTTGATATGCCTATTACCTATGAGGTCAATCAGGCATTATCTGCTGGTAAGTCAGCCAAGCAAGCGGTGATTGATTTGCTTGGTCGCGAACAAAAGCCTGAAGGTATTTAACAAGATATTTTTTAGCTTAATTTGTAACCAGATTTGGATTTCTACGATCTTGGCGATTACGTCTATTTTTACTGTGAGAAATAAAGTAATCAGCGCCTGTTAAATTACGTCTACGTGACGCAATACGGCGATCATTATAGCGAATATAACCACAATGGCAGATCTTAGCATCGCATGTACTTAATGGTAGTGGGCCTGCATCATCAAGCAAAATGGGCCTATTTGCCATCGTCGCTGCTGCTGGACAGGCATTTTCACCTAAATGGATAACAACACATTTATATGTTTGTTTAGTAGAAGTTTGACTGATAGCGCGCGTACTGTTTAGGTTTGATTTTTTTCTTTTTCTTAATGCATCAATATAAATATTCTTTTTATACCAATAATAGGAATAAATCGCGCCAATGATTGTAATAGTGATTAGTGTCGACATTAAGTTTTAATATATACAGTTGTATAAAAAGCGAGATTTTATATATCAATCCTCGATAAATCAAATATTAATCAAAGTCCTTTTTCAAAATCAATCTGTCGCCATGCTTCATATAATAGCACTGCAGCAGAGTTTGATAAATTGAGACTTCTACTGTTTGGCAGCATAGGTAAGCGTACTCTCTGTTCTGCCGGGAAGCTATTACGGATTTCATCCGGTAAGCCTCTTGTTTCTGGTCCAAACACAAATACATCGCCAGCTTTGAAAGCTATATTGCTGTAGCGCGAACTACCTTTCGTTGTAATCGCAAACATACGTTTGCCGCTGAGTGCTGTTTTACACGCTTCCCAGTTCTTGTGCACCTGAACCGTTGAAAATTCATGGTAATCTAACCCAGCACGTCTAAGTTGTTTATCTTCTAACTTAAAACCTAGAGGTTCAACCAAATGTAATTGGGCACCCGTATTGGCACATAATCTAATGATATTGCCAGTGTTTGGCGGTATTTCAGGTTCAAATAAAACAATATGGAACATAGCGATATTTTAACTGATGATTACGATTATCAATTATTTTGATTTAATTATGTTGCTCTTGCGAACGCGTAACAATGTACTGATAGCGAGCCCGCTTTTTTGAGTACCAGTGATAATTCGTTTACTGTGCTACCTGTTGTGATGACGTCATCGATAATCGCTATCCGTTTACCTTTGATATGCTGTGCCGCTAATTCTCGATTAACAGAAAACGCACCACGCATATTTTTTAACCGCATTTTAAGCGGAAGGCTTGCCTGTGGTGGTGAATTTTTAATACGCTGGCAAACTGTATCGCTGACTGGTATACCAATAGCTTTTGCGAGGATATATGCGACCTCGGCTGATTGGTTAAAGCCACGCTCTTTTAGTCGATTTGGATGTAGTGGCATTGGGATAATGACATCAATATTGTGACTTAATATATGATCAATGAATAGTTGCGCAATAGTCTTGCTCAGGTAGAGCGCATGATTATATTTATATTCCTGTAGCACGGCATCAAATGGGAAGGCATAAGCGAAAAGCGCAGTTGTTTTGTCATAGTATGGTTTTTCTTTCAGACATTTCCCACAAGTCTCACCAAGTGTTGGCAGGCCACACTGTGGGCAGCATGGTTGTGGTGCGCGTGGTAATGCGTCTATACATTGTTTGCATAAGCTTATTTGACTATTGGTAGATGCGTTGCATAGCAGACAATGTTGTTTAAAAAGGCAGGATATGAAAGTATCGATATTAAACCGTTGATTATTTTCTAACCAGTTGTTCAGTTGCATTTTTATTTTTCTTTACAGCAGTTAATTTATTGATTAATATACTAAAAAATTATCTATAAGGCTTATTATGCTAGAAAACTCTCAGAGTAAATCACAAGAAACCATTATAAACGCCGATGCACTAAATCCGAAAAAAATGCTGCATGAACGTAAGACCGTACAACGTTGGACGGTTGAGGCGATTGAGGCTTTATATGAGTTGCCTTTCAATGATTTATTATTTCGTGCGCAAGCAGTGCACAGAGAAAACTTTGATCCCAATGCGGTACAAGTCAGTACTTTGCTGTCAGTAAAAACTGGCGGGTGCAGTGAAGATTGTGGCTATTGTCCACAAGCTGCTCGTTACAATACAGAAGTTAAAAACGAACCAATGATGCCCATTGAAGAGGTACTGAAAGCCGCAAAAGCAGCTAAAGATAATGGTGCAAGTCGTTTTTGTATGGGAGCTGCATGGCGTAGCCCAAGACAACGTGACTTAGAGCCAGTGCTTAAAATGATTGCAGAAGTTAAAGCCATGGGTTTAGAAACCTGTGCGACCTTAGGCATGCTTAAAGAAGGAATGGCAGAGCAACTCAAAGAGGCAGGTTTAGATTATTACAATCACAACCTTGATACAGCACCAGAGTATTATGGGGATGTGATTAGCACTAGAACATACGAAGATCGATTGGACACGCTGGATAGTGTGCGTGCTGCAGATATAAATGTCTGTAGCGGCGGCATTATTGGAATGGGTGAAACGCGTAAACAACGTGCTGGCCTACTGGCACAGTTTGCCAATATGGAAAGACCGCCTGAGAGTGTGCCTATCAACTTGCTCACCCAAGTAGAGGGCACACCTATGCATGGGATAGACGAACTCGATCATTTTGAGTTTGTGCGTACTATTGCAGCTGCACGGATCACCATGCCTAACAGCTATGTTCGTTTATCTGCAGGCCGTCAAAGCATGCATGAAGGCATACAGGCGCTTTGTTTTATGGCAGGCGCCAATAGTATTTTTTATGGCGAGAAGTTATTAACAACGGGCAACCCTGAGGCAGAAACTGATCAAAAATTGTTTGCAAAACTAGGCATCCACCCAATTTAGTATGTTAGCCGCATTACAAACTGCATTGGAAAAACGCGAGGCAGAGGGTTTATTGCGTCAGCGTCGTTTGCTGGACTCACCACAAGCAGAAACAATTCAAACCAATAGCCAACAATATTTGTCATTTTGTAGTAATGACTATTTGGGTTTAGCAAATCATCCAGATTTAATTAGGACGATGCAATCGGCAGCAGGCGAGGCTGGCGTGGGGAGTGGAGCATCCAACTTGATTACAGGGCATCATCGTTATCATGATATGTTAGAAAAGCAGTTAGCTGCTTTTGTACAAATGCCTGCTGCTTTGTTATTTTCGACAGGCTATATGGCCAATATAGGTGTTTTAGGTGCATTAGCTGGGCGTGGGGATGCGATATTTGCTGATAAGCTGAATCATGCGTGTTTAAACGACGGTAGCTATTACTCACTAGCTGACTTTCATCGGTTTGCCCATAACGATGTAGCCGCTCTAGAAAAATTACTAAAAGCTAGCGAGGCAAAACGTAAAATTGTTGCCGTTGATGCTGTGTTTAGTATGGATGGCGATATTGCGCCATTGAAAGAATATTTAACATTATGCGAACAGTATGATGCCTATCTATATATTGATGATGCACATGGGTTTGGGGTGCTTGGTCAGCATGGGCAAGGCACATTGAATCACTTACAGTTAGCATCACCACGAATTACCATGATGGCGACCTTAGGTAAGGCTGCTGGGGTTGCGGG
>JBFIDU010000081.1:0-7328 GCA_041603755.1 Methylophilaceae bacterium | reverse complement strand
TCAATAATAAGTCATTAAATAATGAATGGGTTAAGGATACCACATGAATAAACAAACAGGTTTCACGCTTATCGAGCTTGCAATTGTGCTGGTGATTATCGGCTTGTTGCTTGGTGGTGTGCTAAGGGGGCAGGAGTTGATTAACAGTGCGCGAGTGAAGAATTTGACTAGAGACTTCCAAAACGTACAAGTCTATCTTTATGGATATCAAGACAGATTTAGAGCTATACCTGGTGATGACGGTAATGCTGCGAATCGGCTGCCTGGACCACCTGCTGCAATTAATGCGCCTGCTGCAACTGCAAACAATGGTTTGATTAATGGCCAATGGAACTCTGCCAATGTTGCAGATGAGTCTTTTTTGTTTTGGCAGCATGTGCGTTTAGCTGGCTTAGCGCCTGGATCCACTGATACAGGAAATGTTGCTACATTTGAACCGCGTAATGCAAATAATGGAAGAGTTGGAATACAGAGTATAGGCGCAGGGTTTACTAAAATTAATGATATGCAAGGTTCTTATGCAATTTGTTCTGATTTAATTTTAGGGCGTGATGCTTTGCAAATTGACACAACATTAGATGATGGGAATACTGCTACTGGTAATATACGCGTCAGACCATCTGCGTCGGATGGCGCTAGCTCAACTACAGCAGATGTAACAGCAGCACAGGCAGCTCAGTACACAGTATGTATGTCAATTTGAAACTAGTTGTTTATTAATATCGAAGCCCGCATCCGCGGGCTTTTACGTATTTATCCCCTGTATTCGGTATTGTTAGTTTTGGCTTTTCATCTAGACTTTATTTCAATTAACCCTGATTTGAATTAGAATAGCTGCCTGATATAAAACGCAAACGATAATAATTAAACCCCAATGACTCAAAATATCGTCGAAATTGACAACCTTTCATTTGGTTACAAAAACCGACTGCTACACAAAGGCATTTCTATGTCTTTTCCTCGTGGCAAGGTGGTAGCTATCATGGGCGGTAGCGGTAGCGGTAAGACTACGCTGCTCCGTTTGATTGGCGGCCAGTTTAAACCTAACAAGGGTGAGGTGCGCGTCGATGGAAAAGTGGTACACAAGCAAAATGATGATGGCTTGTATCAACTGCGGCGCAAAATGGGCATGTTGTTCCAGCAAGGCGCATTGTTTACTGATTTATCCGTCTATGAGAATGTTGCTTTCCCCATGCGTGAGCTAACAGATTTGCCAGAGAGTATGATTAGGGATTTGGTGTTGATGAAGCTAAACGCCGTTGGTCTACGCGGTGCGTATCAGTTAATGCCGACAGAGTTGTCTGGCGGAATGGCCCGTAGAGTGGCCTTAGCTCGTGCCATTGCGTTAGATCCAGATATCATTATGTACGATGAGCCATTTGCAGGTCTAGACCCGATTTCAATGGCTGTTATTTGTGATTTGATTCGTACATTGAATGATGCGCTTGGCGTTACATCTATTGTGGTAACGCATGACGTGGAGGAAACCTTCTCATTTGCAGATTATATTTACTTCGTTGCTGATGGCGTTGTAGCGGCTGAAGGAACGCCCGACGATTTGCGTCAGTCTACATTACCTTTCATCCATCAATTTGTATATGGAGAGAAGGACGGACCTGTGCCTTTCCATTATCCAGCTGGTGATTATCAACAAGAGTTGCTAGGGTCAAAAAATGACTAAAATTTTTGATGGTGTGCTTGGTGCATTACGTAATTTGGGTAGTAATTTTATAGACCAAATCTGGCGGTTAGGTGCAGGTACACGCTTATTTTTCGATATGCTGATTTCTTCTGGCGAGAGTTTCCGTCGATTTAGATTGGTGGTTAAAGAAGTCTATTCAACTGGTGTGATGTCCTTGGTAATTATATCCGTATCAGCTTTTTTTGTTGGCATGGTATTGGCGCTGCAAGGTTACAATACATTACAGAAATATGGTTCATCTGAAGCAATTGGGGTATTGGTTGCATTGGCTTTGGTAAGAGAATTAGGGCCTGTGGTCACAGCGTTGTTGTTTGCTGGTAGAGCCGGTACCGCAATAACAGCTGAAATCGGCCTAATGAAAGCAACAGAACAACTTTCAGCAATGGAAATGATGGCGGTAAGCCCTGTTTCACGTGTTGTTGCACCAAGATTCTGGGCTGGCGTTATCGCGCTACCTATTTTAGCTGCGCTGTTTTCGATGATTGGTATTTTAGGTGGTTATATTGTTGCGGTACCGCTAATCGGCGTTGATGCGGGTGCTTTTTGGTCACAGATGCAGGCCAATGTAGATTGGCGCTTAGATATCGTTAATGGTGTGATTAAAAGTGTTGTGTTTGGTGTGGCGTGTACGATGATTGCGCTGTTTGAGGGGTATGATGCACCGCCAACGGCTGAAGGGGTCAGTCGGGCAACAACTAGAACGGTCGTTACCTCATCGCTTGCTGTGCTGGCATTAGATTTTGCATTGACTTCGTTTATGATTGAGTGATTATTAAGGTAGATTTATGAATAGAACGACGATAGATTTATGGGTAGGGGTGTTTGTTGCTTTAGGTGTGGCGGCATTGCTTGGGTTAGCAATGAAAGTCGGTAACTTAACTACAACCAATATAGGCAAAACTTATACCGTGAATGCTGCATTTGAGAATATTGGCGGCTTAAAACCAAGGGCGCCAGTAAAAAGTGCTGGTGTAGTTGTCGGTCGCGTAGGCGATATCAAATTTGATAGCTCAACTTATGAGGCGATTGTTAGTCTAAACATTGATGAACATTACCAATTCCCTACAGATACCTTTGCAAATATTTACACAGCTGGTTTGCTAGGTGAGCAGTATATTGGCTTAGAGGCTGGTGGCGAGCTAGAGTCATTGAAAGAGGGGGATAAAATTGCACATACGCAAGATGCAGTTGTGCTAGAAAAAATGATTAGCCAATTTTTGTACAATAAGGCTTCAGAGCCTGCGCCAGTAAACGAAGCCCCAGCAGAATCAACCAAAAGCGATGATGATGCGTTAACTGCTAATCCTTTGGACGATTTGATTAATTAAATTTGTTGCAAAGCAATATTAAATAGGATGTGAATATGATTAAACACTTTTTTGTTGCCTTAAGTTTGGTTTGTTTTAGTACGTTATCACTAGCGATTGAAGCACCAGATGCATTGGTAAAACGAACAGCAGAAGATGTACTAGCGATTGTTAAGTCTGATGCAGACATTCAAGCGGGTGACCAAGAGAAGATTTTTGCCTTAGCAGAAGAAAAAATCCTACCAAATTTTAATTTTGAGCGCGTTTCAAGATTAGTGCTAGGTAAAAACTGGACAAGAGCAACTGCTGAACAAAAATCAGCATTCCAATCAGAGTTTCGCACATTGCTGTTGCGTACCTATGCAACAGCATTGTCTAAATATAAAGATCAAAAAATTGAGTTTTTGCCATTGCGTATGACAGATGATGCGAAAACAGTGTCAGTAAAAACCAAAATTATTCAATCTGGTGGTCAGCCCATTACTGTGGATTACTCACTGGCGAGAGAGGGTGATACATGGAAGGTATACGATATTGTGATTGAGGCTGTCAGTTTAGTAACGAATTATCGCGGACAGTTTTCACAAGAAATTCGTCAGAATGGTTTAGATAGTTTGATTAAGAAGCTTGCTGAAAAAAATGCTGCAGCGAATAAGTAGTCAAGTGCTAACGACGGTGATGGCAAAAACAAGATGACAGAAATTTCACAAAGCGATAATCGATGGACAGTCGTTGGCGATGTCAATATGGACAGTGCCAATTCTTTACTGGAGAAAAGTAAGGGGTTAGACATGATTGAAAATACACAAGTAGACTTTTCGCAAGTCAACGATGTCGATACGGCTGCGGTTAGCTTAATGTTAGAGTGGCACCGTCGGGCCATACTTGAAAATAAAAAGCTAGCGTTTGTTAATTTACCGGCTGGGCTAACTAGTCTGACTGCATTATATGGTGTGACCGATTTGGTGAGTTAAGTCTAGATTTATATTTAGTTAGATTTAAAGCTTGCTTTGATTGATTTTAGCCCCATCTATTTGGATGGGGTTTCGCTTTTTATGTAAATAATACATTTAGTAGATAAGGATGTTTTGACAGTTCCTGCAATTAAAATTGAAAATGTCCATAAACGTTTTGGATCGTTGCACGCCCTAAGAGGTGTCAACTTAATGGTTGAGCAAGGTGAATTTTTTGGTTTGCTTGGGCCAAATGGCGCAGGTAAATCAACATTAATTAATATTCTTGCTGGATTATTGAAACCTACCGCTGGTCATGCTTCTGTGATGGGGCATGATGTTGTTGCTGTGTACCAAGCAGCAAGAATGGCGCTGGGTGTGGTTCCGCAAGAGCTAGTCTTTGACCCATTCTTTAATGTACGCGAAATGCTGCGCTTTCAGGCTGGTTACTTTGGGCGTGGTAAGGAAAATGATGCCTGGGTTGATGAGATTATCGAATCCTTAGGGTTGTCTGATAAAGCGCATACCAATATGCGTCGATTGTCAGGTGGTATGAAAAGACGTGCATTGATTGCGCAGGCATTGGTGCACAAACCGCCAGTCATTGTGTTAGATGAGCCAACTGCGGGCGTTGATGTTGAGCTCAGACAAATTATGTGGGCATTTATCAAAAGGCTTAACAAACAAGGGCATACCATCATATTGACAACACACTATCTGGAGGAAGCAGAAGAGTTATGCTCACGTGTTGCAATGATGAAGCAGGGACAGATTGTTGCGCTGGATACAACTGCTAATTTATTAAGTAAGTTTTCAGCTAAAAACCTAAGGGTAAAGTTGCGCACAGGCAGCCTGCCAACAAGCTTGTTACCCATGCTCAAAAATGGAGAGGATGCTATTTTTACATTGGCACTTACCGAGCTTAATCAGGTTGAATTTGCCTTGAGCGAGCTACGTAAGTCAAATGCCGTGATTGAGGATATGCAGTTAATTGAAGCGGACTTGGAAGATGTGTTTATCTCACTGGTAGGTGGTGCTGATGTTTAATGGATTAATTAACGAGCAAAATAGAGGCGTGTTTACCCTGTTCAAAAAAGAGGTATTACGTTTCTGGCGTGTTGCCTTTCAGACTATCGCTTCACCTATGATTACTGCACTGCTGTACTTATTGATTTTCTCCCATGTATTGGAGGGGCGTGTACAAGTTTACGATGATGTGCCGTATACCGCATTCCTGATACCTGGGTTGATCATGATGTCGCTTTTACAAAACTCTTTTGCGAATAGTTCTTCCAGTCTTATCCAATCAAAAGTAATGGGCAACCTTGTCTTTGTTTTGCTAACGCCATTAACCTATGTACAGTTTTTTTTGGCATTTCTGGCTGCTGCCATTGTTAGAGGTTTGGTTGTCGGTTTAAGCATTTATTTGGTCGCCATTTGGTTTGTTGATTTGCCAATCACCCATTGGTCTTGGGTACTGGTTTTTGCGTTGTTAGGCAGTGGTTTATTAGGAACATTCGGTATTATTGCGGGCATTTGGGCGGATCGGTTTGATCAAATGGCGGCGTTTCAAAATTTTGTTATTATGCCGTTGACGTTTTTATCAGGTGTTTTTTACTCCATTCACTCACTACCAGCTATTTGGCAAACGATTTCTAAGTTCAATCCATTTTTTTATATGATTGATGGCTTTCGGTATGGTTTTTTTGGGAAAGGTGATATTTCGCCTTGGATTAGCTTGGCCGTAGTCAGCACGTTTTTAGCGTTGTTGGTTGTGCTTAGTTTAAAAATGTTAAAATCAGGTTATAAAATACGCGGCTGATGGTGGTTGTTTATACAATAAATAAATTTGTCAGATTAAATAAAGTAAAAAGGTTAATGTGTTAAGTGCATCGCAATTAGAAAGTTATATAACAGCCAATTTGGCTTGCGACTACATCAAGGTTGTAGGCGATGATGGCACGCATTTTGAGGCAGTTATCGTAAGCCCTGAGTTTGTTGGTAAAAATATGATACAGCAGCATCAGTTAGTTTATGCGGCACTTGGAGACAGAATGCGAGCAGAAATCCACGCTTTGTCAATGCGGACAATAACGCCTGAAAAATGGGCTGAGATGAATCAATAGTTTATAGTTAGGAATCAATATGGATATACAAGAAAAGATTAAAGAAACAGTAACGAGCAACCCTATCGTGCTTTATATGAAAGGTAGCCCGAAATTTCCACAATGTGGTTTTTCGAATTTGGCAACACAAGTGCTAGATGCCTGCGATGCTAAATATGTTGCTATCGATGTATTGCAAGATCAGGACATCCGTGAGGGGATCAAGCAGTATGCCAACTGGCCAACTATTCCACAACTTTATGTTAAAGGCGAGTTTATTGGTGGTGCTGATATTATCAGGGCTATGTACGAGAGTGGTGAGTTGCAAACTTTGTTAGCGGATGCCAAATAATTGGATAAATTAATTATTGAAGGTGGCGTTTCGCTTGACGGCGAGATCACTGTATCCGGTGCAAAAAATGCAGCTTTACCAATCTTGTGTGCTGCTTTATTAGCTGAGACGCCGTTAACATTGACGAGCGTGGCAGCCTTAAAAGACATTGACACCACCTTAAAGTTGCTCAATACGATGGGTGTGAAAGTCACCCGCCAAAATGGGCAGGTTATATTGGATGCTAGCGAAGTTGCTTCTTTTGAAGCGACCTATGAAATGGTTAAGACAATGCGTGCGTCCATTTTAGTGTTAGGACCATTGCTGGCCCGCTTCGGTAGTGCACGGGTTTCGTTACCAGGTGGTTGTGCAATTGGTTCTCGTCCTGTTGATTTGCATATTAAAGGCTTACAGGCCATGGGTGCGGCTATTCATATTACGCACGGCTATATACAGGCTAGCACTTTACATTTGCCTAATCGTCGTTTGCAAGGCGCGCGTTATTACATGGACTTGGTGACCGTTACTGGAACTGAGAATCTGATGATGGCTGCTGCACTGGCTGAAGGAACCACCGTTTTAGAAAATGCAGCAAAAGAACCTGAAGTGGTTGATTTGGCTGAATGTCTTAATAAAATGGGGGCAAACATTACAGGTGCTGGCACTGATGTGATTACAATAAAAGGTGTAGAAAAACTGAACGGCACAAGTCACAACATTGTTTGTGATCGTATTGAAGCTGGTACTTATATGGTGGCAGCAGCGATGACTGGTGGTAAGGTTAAACTTAAGAATGTGCGAGCCGACTTATTAGATGCTGTGATTGAAAAGCTACGCGAAGCTGGAGCAGAAGTGCTTGTTGAGGATGATAGTATTACTGTGATTAGTAGTGGAAATCTGCATGCAGTTAATATCAGAACTGCGCCACAT
>JBFIDU010000080.1:0-7341 GCA_041603755.1 Methylophilaceae bacterium | reverse complement strand
CTTGAACATCATTTGGATTGAATATAAAAGATTCGCGTGCAATCCATTGCTGAAGTCCACTGCGTGGACGCAACATTAAAATCAACGGGGTTTCGACCGTCACATCGAATGAAATATCGCAACTAATATGGAGCCACACAAATAATTCCTCAATAAAAAAGACAATTTAAAAAAAACGGAAAACATTTGTAAGGCTGCTACTATTTATTTTGCGCTACTGATATAGAACAGCTTAATACGATGACGGGTGATTTACAAATTTAAATGCAATTAATGTGTAGTATTTTTAATATTTGCTTTAGTAGGTAGTGCGAAAATAAAAAAGGCCAGAATTAAATACTGGCCTTTTAAATTTACATACTACATTGATTATCGATTATTTATCGTCATCCCGAAGTTTACTGAACCAATATTCAAGCTGTTTACCAGCGGCTTCGCGGCCACCTAAACCAAAGGCTAATGCAACTGCGACTGCCACTGAGCCAAGGGTTAAACCAAATGCCATATTGACAATATCATCAGCAATACCCATGGCTCGTAGACCCATGGCGATAACCAAGCCAATAATGGCAATACGCGCAATGCTGGCTAGCCCCGATGTTTTCTTACCACTAGCACGATCAATGGCATTATAGGCAAGATTAGATAGCCAGAAACCGACAATTAAAATGACGGAGCCAAGCAAGATATCACCGCCAAATTGGATAAAGATGCTGACAATATCGCTGACTTGTCCAAAACCTAAGCGGTTGGCTGCTTCCACTGTTGCAAATAACATGGCAAAGAAAACGAGTACTTTACCGACAAGATCAGAAATAGTGCATGATTTGGTAAACGTGTCTTTAAAGCCTAATCTAGCAGGTACTTCATTAAAGCCAATGCCACTGAGCAAATTCACTGCTAAAGAAGCCACAAATTTAGCAACATAATAAGTGATGGTTAAAATAATGGCTGCCGCTAAAATGTTCGGTACAGCTTCAAACATCAAGGTCAGCATATTGCTAGCAGGAAGCGAAATCGCTTCCATTTCTAGTGCATCCAATGCAGCGATTAGTGTTGGGATAAAGACAAAGATAAAAACTAACATACCAATCACATTGGATAACTTGATGGTATTTTTGCCATCCTGATCAACGGCTTTTGAAATATTATCAATGCCACTGGTTGCCAAAATATTCGTCACTAGGCCACGCAGAATTTTGGCCACAATCCAGCCAACAAGAGCGATAACACCACCGGCAAAAATATTGGGCACCATCGCTAGGAACTCATCCACCATTCCTTGTACAGGTGCGAGCAATCCGTTCAATTCAAACGTAGATAACAAAGCTGGTAGGAACATCAAAATGATAATCCAAAACAACATATTGCCAACATTGTTACTCATGGGCTGCATGCCTGCTTCTGCACTCAATTTTTCATCCAGTTTTGTGGTTGCTAGAGCTTTTGTTGCAACCAGCCGAACTAGCGTTGCGATTGCCCATGCAATTGCGAGCAAAATCAGGCCAGCAAAAATACGCGGCAAGTACTGAAAAATTTGTGTAACCATTACATTAAAGGGTTCAGACACTGCTTGTAGGTTGAGGCTGCTAAAAACACCAATTAACGTAATCAATAGAATCAATATAAACGCACCAAGCGATATCCCCGACGCGATATCAACCTCTTGGCCTGTGCTTTCTGAAATACGTTTGTTGATGCCAATCATATTCAAAAAACGATTTAAACCTGCCCGAACAATTACGGCAATTAACCAACCGCCGATTAAAACCGCAAGTGCACCAAAGATACCAGGAAGATGCTGTCCAAGTTGACCCTGTAAGCTATTGAAAAGTGTTGAAAAGTCCATTTTATTCCCCCGAATTGTTTGGAACTACGGGTTTAGTTTACAGCGAAATGCAGATATTACAAGTCTTAAAGCCACTTTGAAGGGGTTAAGTTGACTTTGATAAGCGCGAAGAAAGGCCAATATGATAGATGTTCTGCAGCGAGATAGTGACTACAGTTTAGGGCAGAAGCCCTAAACTTATATGCTAAATTATGTGCGCCAAGGATGTTCAGCCATTTCGCACTCACCACATCTTGTGGCACCAGCAACAGCAATCAGATGGTCATTTTCTACAGTATCACCACTGACGCCAACAGCGCCAATCAGAATGCCGTCTTTATCAACAATGGGTACGCCACCAGGGAAACTGATGAGACCATCATTGGAGTGTTCAATACCATACAATGGTTTACCTGGTACTGATAATTTGCCGATTTCTCCAGAAGGCATGGCAAAGTAGCATGCAGTTTTTGCCTTTTTGATAGCGATGTCGCTACTGCCAACCCAAGCGTCATCCATTCTTGCAAAGGCTTTTATGTTGCCGCCAGAATCTAATACAGCAATACACATTTTAAGGTTTAATTCTTTTGATTTTTTGACTGCGCTATCGATGATTTCTTGTGCTTCTTCAAATGATACGTGCATTTAGCTCTCCAGTTTGATTATAGTATCCATAAACCCAGCACAATCCCGATGATTCGAAATCGATTTAAGTTTAAGTCTGTTTACATTGTAACAGACGCATTCTGGAAGACTATTGAGAAGCTGATTTGCTGAGATGTTTGATTGCTCTGGCTGGCATACCAACCAAGGTGACATTGTCTCCAGCGTCAGCAGTGACGACGGCATTTGCACCAACTTTTACATGATTGCCAAGCTTTAACGGACCGAGTAATTTTGCACCAGCCCCAATGTCAACATGCATGCCAATCTCTACAGCGCCAGCTAAGGTTACTTGTTGAAAGATAAGACAATTAATCCCAATCACAGAGTCTGGGTGAATGACAATGCCGTTAGGGTGTGGAATTAGCAAACCACCACCGATTTGACAGGATAAATCTATTTCTGCACCAGTAATCATGCTCCAGAATCGGTATCTGACGACGATTAATTTTGACCTTAAGCGAGAGTATAGACTGCTTGATTTTTTTAGCTTTTGATAGTCTCGTATTGACTTCAACAACTTGCGGCTGGGATCCCACAATTTTCTGGGCCTTTCTCTACTCCAGTCAGGCTCGCTCCAGTCAATATCCTCATTAATTTCAACTTTGATAGAACGATTTTTTGGTGCTTTATGCTTGCTTGAATTTATCGTGTCACTGTCTTTTTTAATCATTCTTGTTGCCTATCACAAAAGTAAATTATCCTTGGTGTAAAAAGATTTATTGCATCATACAGCTGTGTAGTGTTATAAATCTATTTATGTATAAATTAATGGGCTTGACTTAAGGTTAATATGATCCTTATCGCAATATATTATATTGTCGCAATTGTAGTGTTAACATTACATTTTACAGGACATCTAGAACGATGGAACTTGGAATGGCTTGTTTTTGTACTTGCGTTAACAGTCTTTCCAGCGGTGCTCTATTTATAAAAACTAGGTGTTGGCGCCTTTATCTAAAAAAGACTCTGCCAATGTCGTTTGTTTTTTCAAGCCCAAGTTAACTAATTTGGGTGCTAGGCCATTTAACCAAGCAAAAAAGCTTTCTGGTTGACCAATAAATATCTCTTGTTTTTCTCGTTCTAATCCGTGTAATACCAACTCAGCTACTGTTTCAGGGCTGTCCATTTTACTACCTGATTTTTTCGTCATCGCGGTAGCTGCTTCATTATTCATAGGCGTTTTAATAAATCTAGGTGCTACATACGTGACACCAATATTGGTGTTAACTAACTCTCTTCTTAACGCTTGTGAGAATCCATGAATAGCAAATTTACTCGCGCAATAAGTTGCATAATGTGGAAAGCCAAGTGAGCCGAAAATTGATCCAATAAAGACTAAATGACCAGCATTATTTTTCTTAAAATATGGCATGGCAGCATGACTTAATTGAATTACTGCAGTGACATTGGTATGAATGATTTCTTGTATGCGTGCTTCTGATTGATTTTCAAAAGCGATGAAATCAAGCACGCCAGCATTGTTAATTACAATATCAATACCACCCAGTTTTTCAATTGTTGCATTGATGGCTTTTGCTGGAATACCAGTCTGACTGAGGTCTGCTTCAATACTAACCACTTTATTGCCGCTTGCCTGGATATCGTTTTTTAAGATCTTCAGTTTTTCTGAATCACGGCCTAGAATCGCTAAAATAGCACTCTTTGCAGCAAGTTGCTTGGCAATTGCATTGCCAAGACCGCCCGTAGCACCCGTGAGTAAAATACGTTTACCAGTTAAGTTCATCTTTTGTATCCAGAGGCTTATGACATTGTTCGTGCTTCAATATCCTTAAATATATCACCATATAGCTTGTAAAAGTTTTTGGCTGCATGAATAACAATTGCTTGATCCTCTGGATTGCTGATTTGATTCATTAAGCTCTCATAAAACGCGAGATGACTAATATCAAGTGACCCATGGGACATTAAATAAGTAAAAGCGGTTTTTGGCAAGTTAAGCTTGTCCATAATTTGCTCACCAGCTTGCGTGGCAACTGCTGTGCTTGTGCCTTCAAGGACTAGAACCATACCAAAAAAACCGACAGGATTAATGCGGTTAATCATGTCATAAGCATAGGCGACCATCAATTCTGTTGCTTGACTGGCCGCAGTTTCTGGCGACTGACTGTTACGGACGGATTCCTTATCGGCACCACAAGCTTGAATATCATTAAGCACCCATTCTTGATGCCCCATTTCTTCTTCGATGTATTCGCCAATGGCTGTTCTTAACCATTCATATTCAGCAGCTAAACGCCCACCACAAGTCATTAATAGTGGGGTTGTATGCTTTACATGATGATAGGCTTGCGTTAAAAAAGCAATATAGGTTTCTAGTGAAATATTGCCAGTAGCGCCTTGCGTAATGAGTGGCAAACTCATTAATGAATCGCGCTCTTTTTGTGTTGCCTCTAGTAACTGTTGGTAAAACGACATGTTGAATCCTTTTTAATTTAATAAGCGAATTTAAGTGCTTGCGTAAAGCGTATTTATCGCATGTTGATACTGTTGCCAAATCACATCGCGCTTGAGGCGACCGTTTGGCGTTAATTGTTGATTGTCGGTACTAAATTGTTCATCGGCTAACAGCCACTTACGTACTTTTGCATAATCAGGTAAATGTTGATTAATCTGATTGATTGTCATTGTGATTTTCTCAGCAGTTGCTCCTTTTGATGGAACAATGAGCGCAGTATTCCAAGGTTTCGCTTCTCCAAATAAGCATGCTTGTGCAATCTCTGGAGTATTAGTTAAGTCTCTTTCTACCCATTCAGGCGATACATTGCGTCCAAATGAAGTAATAAAAATATTCTTTTTACGGCCATTAATAATTAAGTAGCCCTCTTCATCCAGATAGCCAATATCACCAGTATGGAGCCACTCCTGATTATTTTGCTGCTCTTGTGTGTAGCCTAAGTAGCTTGCGCCTTTGACCAGTATTTCCTTTTCATCAGAAATTCGAATCTGAAGATGTGGTAGTAATTGACCAACACTGCCAATTTTATTTGCATGTGGTGTGTTTAAAGCAACTACTGAAGCGCTCTCGGATAATCCATAACCTTCAAAAACAGGTAAGCCAATTTTATTTGCTCGTTTGAGCAAGTCAGGTGAAACCGATGCACCCCCTACTGCCAAAAAACGCAGATCAGGGACTGTTAACGTGCTAGCCTCCAGTGTATTAACCAAGGCAGATAATAATTCAGGAATTAGAATTGCAGTACTTGCTTTGGTGTCGATTAATGCTTGTAATAAGCGATGAATATTCAGTGAGCTACCATTGAGGCCAACACTATCATTCGGCATAATGTGTGCGGTGCCGCCAGCAAGTAGCGTGGCATACAAGCCAGCGACATTTTCTAACAATGTGGCAAGCGGAAGTATGCATAAATGCTGATCATTATTGGTTAATCCCACCATTTTTTGAATCGATGAAGCAACTCGCAGCATCGCTTCATTGCTGAGGCAAACCCCTTTTGGTTGGCCTGTTGTGCCTGATGTATAGGTTATTTTTGCAGTACTAAATGGTAGTGATTTTTTAGCAGTGTGCAAATGGATGCACATAAGACGTTTGCCAGCAATACAGATAGTCGACTTTTGTGCGATTTGATAGCGAAATACTGCAACATAACGTTCAGGGTTATCCGTAATCAACACATTTGCACCTGCATCACTAATGGCATGAGTGATCTGCTTATCTGAAAAGAAGCTTGGGATTGGCACGAGTGGCAACTGATTGCTAGCAGCAGCGATATCGATGATTGCCCATGCAGGATTGTTGTCCATTGCCAAGGCTAGACATGTAGCATTGGTCTCTTCCGCTATCACTTGTTGCGTTTGCATGACTGCATGAAATAAATCATGGTAAGTGAGAACGTCAGTTTCAACATTACGAATGGCAATGGTCTCAGGCGCGTTGCTAGCGTAGTGTTGTATGGCTTCTTTAAGGCTCATTTTCAATGGAGAACCTATTGTGTTTAGTACTCAGCTACTCCTCTTATTGCAACAACCTGTGGCATCTGATCATAATAACTTCCCCATGATGCTTGTTGCTCAGCAGGCAAACGTTGCTTGTCGGCTTGATGTAGCGGGTAAACATCGCGGCCAGCTTTGATAAGCCCATTTTGTAGGCTGTGATGTGCTGTTGCAACACACCATTCAATGCCAATATCCAAGCTGTGTTGAATCACATGTGCAATAAGTACGCCTGCATTACGTGGATTTGAGACTGCTAAATTGCCAATGCATGTGATTTCCTCTCGACGAATTGCCTTGCCCAACTTTTCTGTTAGTAGTTGTTCGATTGGTATATCAATGTATTGCTCTAAAAAGAGTTTTTCTTCCGCAGCTTTACGCATACCGAAAGCGGCCATCAAAATACCGCTGTCATCTCTTAAAGCCACAAGTGTTGGCATAAATTCCGTAATGGTCGCGCCATAAGTCACGCTAAACACCGCAGCAATAAAGGCTTCAACCTCTTTTCTGCAAGGCGCATCTTTGGCGATAGTGTGTGCGGTAATTTCATTCACGCGATAACGTCTCGTTATAGCAAATTGCCTCAGGTGATAGGCAGTCTCTGCGTGATAAAGTTCTTCCTGCGTGATGGCATTTAACATGGTTACATATTCCTAACATAAAGTTGTACTGCTATACCTTATGCAAAGCTTATGCCAAGCAATCTATGCTATATTAATCAATAACTTATTTAATTACTTGTTATGCTGCTGCAATTTTTGCATGAATCAGTCAATGCCTTCTCATTATCAATGCAAAAATTGCTGGCATTTAGCTGTGGTGTTCAAACGCCAGACATATTCAAAACAAACCAGGCAGTTACTCACCGGTTTGGT
>JBFIDU010000079.1:0-7429 GCA_041603755.1 Methylophilaceae bacterium | reverse complement strand
CGCTGCGCGTAACTTAAACGGGAAAGTAATTTTCTATGCCAATAGCGTTACCAAGAGCATGAAATTGGCGATGGATGAAACGAACCGTCGCCGCGCTATACAAACTGCTTTTAATAAAGAACATGGCATAGAACCAAAAGGCGTCAGCAAGCGCATCAAAGATATTATTGATGGCGTGTATGACATGGATGAAGGTAAGCGTGAGCGTAAAGCAGCGCAAGAGCAAGCTAATTACGAAAGTCTTAGTGAGAAACAACTGACCAAAGAGCTTAAGCGTATTGAAAAAGCCATGCATGATGCTGCGAAGAACTTGGAGTTTGAAAAAGCTGCGGAATACCGTGATCAGCTGAAAAAATTACAAGAGAAAATGCTGATACTAGGGTAAATAATATATATAAATCAATAAATTAATATTTAAATATAAAGTTAATTATTAAGTGTAAATATGATGAATTTCGCTGACTATATAGGTAGTTTTGCTGCCACTTGTACAACCATTGCATTTATCCCACAGGCAATCAAGTCTTACTGTACCCGTGATTTATCAGGCATTTCATTGCCGATGTATGCAATTTTTACATCAGGAGTTGCTTTCTGGTTAGTCTATGGGCTATTGAAGCAGGATTGGCCAATCATTATCGCAAATGCAATAACAGTGGCTCTGTCAGCCATGATCCTGATTTTAAAGATAATAGAAACATTTAAAAAATAACGATTACGCAACCAAAATAATCTTTTGCTGTCCAGATTACATTGGTATCCTGGAGGGAAAATGATGAATTTAAGGCAACGATTAACGCTGGCAGTGAGTATGCTGCTTTCATTGTTTATTGTGGCATGTTCAAACGATGTGCCAACTGTGACACCAATTCAAGCCGCTGATATGTTAAATAAAAAAGAAGCGATCATTATTGATGTGCGAGAGCAGGATGAACGTGATGCAGAGCATATTGAAGGCACCTTATTTATTCCATTAGCAAAGCTGGAAAACCGTATGGGTGAATTAGCACAATTTAAAAATAGTCTAATTATTGTGCAATGCAGGAGCGGAAAACGGTCAAATATAGCTGGTGCAAAGCTGATTAAGGCAGGGTTTAAGAACATACTTAATTTAGAAGGCGGCATATTAGCCTGGAACAAACAGGGTCTCGCAACAGTTAAAGGGGTTGCATCAAAATAATAAGCCTTATGGGTTGTTATTCGCATTCCTGGCTGACTGCAAAAATGACTCGTTGTAAAGAATAGAAAACATGTGATGACAGAATTTACCATCGGCAGCTTTAACGTAAAAAATCTTATCGGGCCCAATCAAGAGTATTACCGCTTTGAATCATATACATCAGAGGAATATGCTTGGAAACAAAACTGGTTAGCAAATCAGTTGCTAACAATGAACGCAGATATTGTTGGCTTTCAAGAGATTTTTGATGAGATATCACTACAATCGGTAATTGATGAAACCAATATGCTAGGTGAGACGCTGAATACTACTGTTATTCCAGATGTCTCCAAGCCATATTATCAAAAAGCTATTTTTAAAAAGCTTAACTATACGCCTTACAGCAAAGCGCAACTATGCTTTGCACCTAACCTGAATGATGGTGAACCAGGCAATAGAAGACCAGGAGTAGCCATGCTTTCACGCTATGGTTTTGAGGGTGAACCAGAAGTGATTCAACAGCTTGAAAATCCAATGACAATTGATTTCCCTGATGATGGTTACAATAGCCACGAGACAGTCGGTAGCTATACACTAACACGTTTATCACGACCAATTATTAAAGCAAAAATCAACATTGGTAATTATGTGATTACTGTATTTAATTGTCATCTTAAATCAAAACTGGGTGAATATATGAAACCAGCAGGTGCAGATTTTGCGCCAGAAACTGATTTAATACATTACTTACCTGCCCAACGTGCATTAGGGGAACTGCGTGCATTACTACGCCGCAGCGCAGAGGCTTATGTGTTACGTAAGCTAATTACAGAGGAGTTGGTGCAAGATAATCCTGTCATGGTACTTGGTGATTTTAATGACAGTGAATATTCTGTTACATCATCCATGATCAAAGGTGAAAGGCCGTTTAAGAATTATGCATGGGTACGCAGACATGATGCACAGCATAAAAGTGATCGCTATTCTGAGCAAGATGACCTTGTTATACGCGCGCAAATTGAGCAATATCTGCTTACCAGTGCTGAAATGCAGTTTATCCAGCACAGTCAGCGCGATATGGTTTATACATCGGCCTTTGGTGGCGTGTATGAGAGTATTGATCAAATCCTTATGTCGCAACATTTTATTCAAGGGTCGGCCAACAATATTGGTGTCATGGACTATTTTAGCGTCTACAACGACCATATTACCGATGGTGCTCATGCTGATGCACACTACAATAAATTAGCATCAGATCATGGACAGATTGTGGCGCATATGCGATTGGCTCTATAGAAATAGAGCTCGAAAATTAAGCAAGTATCGGTAAATATCAACTTAACCAAGCCGCTTCATTCACTAAACCTTGTGATCTGAAACTAGGTTTGCAGAAGAGGTATCCTTGAAATAGATGGATACCAAAATCCTGTAGTATATTTCGCTCTGCTATGGTCTCGATACCTTCCGCAATAATGGAGATATTAAGGTCTTTACACATATTCACTATTGCTTGAATAATCGCTTGTTTCGGTTTACTTTTTTCGATATCTCTAATGAGAAGCATGTCGATTTTTAAGATGTTGGGTTGGAAGTTCGCGATAAAGTTTAGCCCCGCATAACCTGCACCAAAATCATCAATTGCCGTTTTAAAGCCCAGTTTTTTATATTCTCTGCCTATGTTAACAATGTGCGCTGCATCCTCCACTAGCTCTTGCTCATTGAATTCAAAAATAATGTTTTTAGTTGGGAAGTTGTAGTTGTAGCAAGCTTCTAGCGTGGTCAGTAATGATCTTGCAGGGTTGTTCACTGCATTAGGCATAAAGTTGATAGAGAGCATGCCTTCTATATTGGCTGCATGAGCTGTTTTAATTGCTTTAACGCGGCATGCCTGATCAAACTGGTGTCTTTGTTTTACCTGAGTGAGCACGGTCTCAGCGGGGCTGCCATTCACACCTCTAACTAATGCTTCATGCCCATATATACTTTTGTTTCGCATGTTAATGATGGGTTGGAATGCGAAATCATAATCAAGACTGGATTCTAGATTTTGTCTAGTGCCAGCATATGGTGCAGTTTGTTCGGTTCGTGCTATCGGTGCTCTTTTTACTATTGGTAGTGTGAGCATGACAACCTCCTTTAAACGTCATGAGGGAGATGTTAATAGTTGTTATTGCTCAATTGATTATACTGATTTGTAAAATACAGATTGTAAAACAATATTAAATTGAGTAATGCTGCTTCGGCGTTAACTTATTTAATTTTAATATATGCCTGACTTTGTGATGTGGTCGCTTCTTCAATATTCAAAAGAAACCTTTTCATAATTAAAGCTTGATGCAATTTTGTCGTAAATCAATTATCTTGCAAGAAAAAAGCTATTAACGCATTAAATGGAGATTATTTAATTGCAGGTTTAGGTTTTTTCTTCTAAAGTAGTTTAGAGGTGTAGTCGTCATAATTATTATAAGCCAATGGCAACCGAGAAAGAAATGTCACCAAAAGACGCTCAACATACAACCTTTGATTCCGCAGTTGCTGAAGAGCGGGAGTATTTCCATATTCTAGAAATTGCACCGCTTTCAATTATCCGATACGACCTTATAGGCAATATTTCCTATATCAATGCTAAGTTAGCGTCTGATTTAGGCGTTGTGCCAAAAGATGTAATCGGTAAATTACCAAATGAGGCTTGGCCTGACAAGCGATTTGACGCCATTCAGCAAGCTGCTGCTCAATCATTGAAATCGGAAACTGAAGTCATTATAGAGTTAGTGGGTCCAGCTAACTGGAGTGGACCTACCTCTCACAAATTCCATATCATTCCAGAACGCGACAAAGCTGGTAAATTAATTGGAACGGTTGCCTTTGGGACTGATATTACAGCCCAAAAACAATATGCCAAATCTTTGCTAGAACGTGCTCATTTAGAAGAAAAGCTTTCAGGGTTGGCTGCTAGTGTCGAAGGGTTTATTTTTACAATTCATTTGAGTCCGAATGGTCATGTTAGCTTCCCATTTGCTAGTAGCGGTATTGAAAAACTAGTTGGACTTCGCCCTGAAGATTTTCGTGATGATGTGGGTGTTTTACATTCACGCTATCATCCAGAGGACTTGCCTCGTTTATATGCCAAGATGGCAGAGTCGGAAAACGCACTTTCATTATTCCAAATTGAAATCAGGGTCAATCATCCTGAGCATGGTATGCGCTGGGTTGAGATTCGATCAACTCCACAACGGCTAAAAGATGGAAGTACAGAGTGGCACGGTATTATGCTGGATATTACTGAGCGTAGAGTATTACAAGAGATGACACAAAATGCGCAGCATGCATTAGAAGATGCTCAGCGTATCGCTCATATTGGTAGTTGGGATGTGGATATGGTTAATGATGTGCTAACTTGGAGTGATGAAACCTATCGTATTTGGGAGATTGATAAAACTAAATTTGCCGCGACTTTCGCTGCTTTTGTCGAAACAGTACATCCAGAGGATAGGGTAAAAGTAACCGATGCTTATTATCAATCAATTACCAACAAGACGCTCTATCAGGTAGAACACCGATTGCTGTTTCCAGATGGCCGTGTGAAATACATTCAAGAGCGCGGTGAACCCTTTTTTGACGATAGTGGAAGGCCCATTCGATTTATAGGAACGTCGCTAGACGTGACAGAACAGAAAAGGTTTGAAAGCTTGCTTTTTTTACAAAACCATGCCCTAGATATCATGGGAGAAGCTGTATATCTGATTGATGAGGAGGCGCGTATTCATCATGTTAACAACGCTGCATGTAAGATGCTTGGCTACACGATGGATGAGCTAATGCAGTTAAGGATTACAGATTTTGACCCAGACTATAATCCCCATAGATGGAAGCAACATTGGAAAGAGCTGCTTGAGCAAAAAACAATAACCCTTGAAACGCTGCATAGATCTAAATCAGGTGCGCTTGTCCCTATCGAGGTTAATGCAAATGTGATTGAATATGAAGGGAAGCGTTTTAATTTTGCCTTGGTGCGAGATATCACTGAGCGCAAATGTATTGAGGCGCAGTTACAGCATCAAGCCAGTTATGATATGTTGACTGGGCTGCCTAATAGACGTTTGTTCGGTGATAAGCTTAAAGATGAGGTTTATAAGGCTAAAAGATCTGGGGAAAACGTATCTCTACTTTTTATTGATCTTGATCGCTTCAAGGAAGTGAATGATACACTTGGGCATCATCAGGGTGATCAGATTTTAATTGAGGCAGCGAATCGGATTCACCGATGTATGCGTGAAAGTGATTCACTAGCCAGAATGGGTGGTGATGAATTTGTCGTCGCGCTTTCAGGAATAAAAGAAATGTCACATCTTGGACGCATTGCACAAGAAGTTATCGATATGATTAGGCAACCCTTTGTTTTGGACAATCAGGTTTCATATTTGACTGCAAGTATTGGCATTGCAAATTATCCATCTGATGTTGATACAATCGAAGGGCTCATTAGTGCTGCTGATCAGGCGATGTACGTAGCTAAACAGCGAGGGCGGAATGGTTTTAGTTTTTTTACGCCAGTTATGCAGAAAGAGGTACAGGAGCGTCTATCGTTAGCGAATGATTTGCGTGAAGCGATGCTAAAGGGGCAGTTGGAAATTTATCTTCAGCCTATTATTGATGTCACCACAGGTCGAGTGGCTAAAGCAGAAGCATTAACACGGTGGAATCATCCGCAGCATGGTATGGTTCAGCCAGATAAATTTATTCCCATAGCCGAAGAAACAGGACTCATACACGAGATTGGTGATTGGGTGTTTCATCAAGCGGGCTTAGCTATGTCGCGCTGGCTTGGGGTCTGCTCCGCCGAGAGCGAATCATGCCAAATTAGCGTGAACATGTCTGCACGACAGTTCACACAAAGTGATGTTGGAGCCAGTTGGATTAACTATTTAACAACAATTAATGTTCCAGCAGAACACATGGCAATTGAAATCACTGAAAGTCTTTTATTGGGTGATGAATTCGACATCATGAAAAAACTTAATCGTTTGAGAGAAGCTGGGGTCAGTTTGGCGCTGGATGATTTTGGTACGGGCTACTCTGCAATGCTATATCTTAAAAAATTCAATATTGATTTTTTGAAGATTGATCGCTCATTTGTGCGTGATCTTGAAACCGATCCGAACGACAGAGCAATTGCTGAAGCGATAGTGGTGATGGCTCACAAGTTAGGCTTAAAAACAATTGCTGAAGGTGTGGAAACAGAACATCAGAAAGAAATTTTGGCTGAGGTTGGCTGTGATTATTTACAAGGTTATTTATTTGCTAGGCCAATGTCAGTTAATGACTTTATTGCTTTTGTGCAGAATTAAACAATACTCACCAACCAGTTCGCATGTTGAAATCGAGTGGTTAAGTGAAATATATACTAAAACTTACTTCTGTCTTATGCTCCGCTGATTAAGCTCCATTTCTTTACTTGTATCCCCATAACCTTTTTGTGTAAACAAAGCCTGTTTGGTGTAATTAGCAACCTTATTCCTAAGTGGTGGGATAGCAGCTTGTTGAGTAAAAATAGTTGGAAATTTATAGCTCAGCCAAGCATATAAGCTGATGTGCTGACTAAGTATCTCGGCTTGTTGAAGGTGCTTGTCAGTTACACCATTTAGCCAGGCGGGCGTGAGTGGGATAGGGTGCTCTTTATCTTGAGCTATGCTTTCAATACATTGTATGAAGTAATCCTTTTCGATTGGCACCTGAAGAGAGAGTGGTGCACAAGCTAATACAAATTTGTCGTTAAATGCCATGTTAGGGGCTACTTCATCTACGATAAGGGCTTGTGCATATTGCGCACCAGCATGCGTTGTTTCACAGAGCGCATCCTTCTTAAATTGGTGCTCTGTCAGATAGGCGATACATTCTGCTAATCTATTTGAATGAAATTTATCAGATATATTTTTTAAGCTGCTGATTTGTATTGGTATTGGTAGATGAGTGATACTGGCAGTATCATCAGTGTTGAGCATATGCTCAATGTGAATTTGTTCATTATCTTCCAGTACATTTACATAACCTGTTTCATATACACCAAAACGTCCAGCTCTGCCTGCAATTTGGCGTACCTCGGTTGCATTTAATAAGCGTGAGGCAACACCGTCGAATTTATAGATATTGGCAAAGATAACCCGTCTGATTGGTAAATTGAGACCCATTCCTATTGCATCAGTTGCTATTAATATTTCTGCTTCGTCTGATAAAAAGCGCTCAGATTCATGCCTTCTCACTTCTGGTGAT
>JBFIDU010000078.1:0-7713 GCA_041603755.1 Methylophilaceae bacterium | reverse complement strand
CCAAAAAGATTATTAATTTTTTTGTTTAAATCCCGAAATACCTCGTCTAAATCAGGTGGCCCTTCATTATTACGTTGTGCCCATGCGGGTAATTTCATCTTTTTTTGCTCCAAAATTTCTATGTTTTAAATAATCACTATAGTATTTATGCGTAAGCACTTTTCTCTGTACTTAATTTTTTCAGATATGCGTGATGCTCTTGCAAAGCGAGGCGAATGAATTCAACACCATCACCTGTTTTAGCTGAAGCACGAATGCGTATGATTTTACCATGTTCATCGCGATCAAAACCTGCTTCGCATGCCATGCGATCAATCTGATTGAGTATTAAAATCTGCGGCACCTGGTCAGCACCAATATCTTGTAGTACTTTATTTACTTGGGATATTTGCGCCTCACGGTTTGTGCTCGCCATATCGACCACATGTAACAGCAAATCAGCCTGCGCCGCTTCTTCTAAGGTAGCGCCAAATGCTTCAATCAAGGTCGTTGGTAGGTGCTTAATAAAACCCACAGTATCAGACAGCACAACTGGCACAGAGCCATAGCCTTCAAGAGCTGGCAGATGCATTTTACGTGAGGTTGTATCCAAGGTTGCAAATAACTGGTCTGCGGCGTAGATATCAGCTCGCGTTAAGCGATTAAACAATGTGGATTTCCCTGCATTGGTATATCCAACTAAGGAAACAGCCATTAAATTCGAACGCTTTCTTGCCTGCCTTTGCATTCCTCGTTGTGATTTAAGTTTTTTCAGTTTTTCCCGAAGCTGTTTAATACGTACACGTAACATACGCCTATCTAGCTCTAACTGCGTTTCACCAGGACCTCCGCGCACACCAATACCACCTTTTTGTCGCTCCAAGTGGCTCCACCCTCTCACTAACCTGGTAGACATATGCTCTAATTGCGCTAATTCAACCTGTAACTTACCTTCATGACTTTGCGCTCGCTGTGCAAAGATGTCGAGGATTAAACCTGTACGATCTATCACGCGTGCTTCTAAAAAGCGTTCGAGATTACGTTGTTGCGATGGGCTTAAATCATGATTAAATGCAACCAGTTTTGTTTCACTAGCCTGCAACATCTGTTTTAGGTCTTCAGCTTTACCCGAGCCAAGAAACAATTTCGCGTCCGGTACACTTCTTTTTGCTTCTACCGTTCCAGTTACCTTCAAACCAGCAGTTGTTACCAACTGCCTAAGCTCATAGAGGCTTTCTTCATAATCAGGCTCGTTAAAGTCTATACTAACAAGGATAACGGCGTCGGTTATCGCGGGCCTATCGAGCATAAAGTTTGTGCTTATTCAAATTAAGATTCTTCCTGATCTGGGATTGACATGGCGACTGCACGAGCAGGCACAATAGTAGATATCGCATGCTTATAGACCATTTGCGTAACAGTATTTTTGAGTAATATTACGTATTGATCGAAGGAGTCCACTTGTCCTTGCAATTTAATTCCATTGACTAAATAGATTGACACCTGTACATGCTCTTTTCTGAGCGCGTTTAAAAATGGGTCTTGTAACATTTGGCCTTTATGGGTCATTTTCCACTCCTTGTAGTTTTAATAGTATCGGAGATAGCTCTTTTTATGAATTATCTGTCATCTGAGACTATCATTGCGCGTTTTTGTTCTAATTTCAAGAGCAAAAATCAAAGTTTTTTTAATTTAAATAGGATTCCATTCGCCGAAGCACTTCTTGCTTGCCTAGAATTGCCATTACTTGGTCAATGCTGGGCGATTGAGCAACACCTGCCAACATGACGCGTAATGGCATCGCAACCTGTGGAAATTTAAGTGCCTTTTCTTTGATTACATGAGCAATCCTTTCATGAATCAATTCGGGCGTCCACTCGGTATTGACTAACATCTCATACAAATATTGCAATGCTGGCATGATTTCGGTTTTGAGATGCTTTTCAACATCTGCTTCATTTGCCTCAGGCACTCTATAAAAGTAGGCAATTTCACTGGCCAAATGGTTCAAATTATTTGCACGTTCTCTGTATAGCGATAATACATCATTTAATGCCGGCTCCGCCGTTACTGCGATACCCAATTTCGATAAACGTTTTGTAATATCTAGTGCCAGCTCATTTAAGTCCGCTGATTTAATATAATGCGCATTTAGCCAATTGAGTTTTTCGTTATTAAATTGGGCAGCTGATGGCGTGATGTGATCTAAATCGAACCACTGGCAAAATTGCTGCATATCAAAAATTTCATCATCGCCATGACTCCAACCCAAACGCGCCAAATAATTCAATATAGCTTCTGGCAAATATCCCTCTTCATGGTATTGCAAGACACTCACTGCACCATGTCTTTTTGACAGCTTTTGACCATCATCACCTAGTATCATCGACAAATGTGCATATTGCGGCACTGCTGCCCCAAGTGCTTTAAACAAATTAATCTGACGAGGCGTATTATTCACATGATCATCACCTCTGATAACATGCGTAATACCCATTTCCCAATCGTCAACCACAACACAAAAGTTGTAAGTGGGTGTGCCATCCCCTCGAGCTATGATTAAATCATCTAACTCTTCATTAGCAATTTCAATTTTGCCCTTTACCAAGTCATCCCAAGCAACAACTCCTTCCTGAGGGTTTCGAAAACGAATAACAGGTTGCACATCTTCTGGTACAGGTGGCAACTGCTTTCCTGCTTCAGGCCGCCACTTACCATCATACCTGGGTTTAAGGCCTTGCTGCATTTGGCTTTCACGCAACGCATCCAGCTCATCTTTCGTTGAATAACAATAATAGGCATTGCCTGATTCGATTAAAGATGCCAAATGATTTTTGTAGTGATCCATCCGCTGCGTTTGGTAAAACGGACCTTCATCATGCGCAAGACCTAGCCACTGCATACCATCAATAATTGCCTGAACCGCCTCTGGCGTACTGCGCTCGATATCAGTGTCCTCAATTCGTAGGATGAATTGTCCTGCATGCCTTTTAGCATAAGCCCATGAAAAGAGTGCTGTGCGTGCTCCGCCAATATGTAAAAAACCAGTAGGACTAGGGGCAAATCGGGTACGTACTGTCATTATTTAATTAATCATTATTAAAAATGTAAATTTTAACATGTAACCAGCATCTTGCCGTATTAAACATAAAAACAACGTAAAAAATAAAAATCAATATGTTATTACTATTCAATGGTTTATTGTTGTATTTTAAATTACATTATGATATATATTATCTAACTTAGATTTATTCAGTCGATCATTACATTGAATGCGCAATTTACTTACAAGAATTTTAGGAAAAAAGGCTGATAAAGAGTCTCAAAAACATACTGTTTGGTTAGCAGACCTTGCCGACATAGATGATATTACGGCACTTAAGCTATCGACTAGGCAAATTTCACTATTATTTGATGAACCCGCCATTTCGCTTACGCAAAAAATTGATTTAATTTTTGAGCTTGAGCAGCTGAATCAGAGTCGTCTTGAAAAACTATCTACCCAATTTGTTGGTTTATCCAATATTAAACCAGAATTAGAAAATAGCATCGCAGAGACTTGCTATAGCTACTGCAGACAAGTTTATATTTTTCATCTAAAACTGATAGAGATTGTAACCAATCCCATTAAATCGAAATTAGATGAAGATGGTCAACTATTACTCATTGCCAGAACGATTAATGCTGCGACCAATATGGTGAAATGGCGCGCTTTTGTTCAACAAAATCCTCCCGCAAAAGTCTGGTTACAAATATATTTACTTTATAAAATTGCGCACAAACAAAACTTATTAAATACGCCTATTGAATTGTTTACATTAAGCCCAGCGACAACGCTTTCAGCTTTTATTGTGCAGATATGCATGTTTGGCCAGCTGAAAAATGCAGGTTTAGATAAACAGCAAACAGAAACTGCGCTAAAAATTATCCGTACCTGGCTTACACACGCACATATCAGCCAACGATTTAATCCTGAACAGTATTTGTTCTTTATTGATCTAGAACAAGATGCAGAAGCGAAACGTATCCGCCAACCAGAAGCGAATAAAAACTACCGATACTGGGAGCTGGATGATTTAGAAAAGCAAATGCTAACGGCAATTACTGTAACTGGTAGAGGTGAATTTCCAAATAGTCTCATTTTTTCTAAAATCAACGACCCGGAGTTATTAAACGAAACATTAAGCATCATGCATGCTGAATGGACTAAAACGCAATATGTGCGACAAAGAAGAAGGGAATCTAGAGAAGCAACTTCAAAAAATGCGAAAGTGAAAGCAGGTATCTTTGAAATTTGTGATCAAGTATTGCATGCTAATCAGATTAATAATGGATTAACCTTATCAAGGCAAGGCAAATCCTTGGACAACCAATTTCTTGGACAATATACTTTAAACAGAACAAGTGGACTCACGGTTGATAGCGGCTCATTGGACACTTGGATTATTACGGATCAAAGCAAACACGGACTTGGCGCTCGTGTTAACAAATACGCCAATACACTCGCCAGACAAAAAAAACTCATAGCACTCGTATTCGATGATGACCCCACAAAAACCTGTCTAGGCATTATCCGCGCAGTCAAAGCGACACGCGGCAACCAATTACGTGTCGGGATTGAGATCATTTCTAACTTAGCAGTTTGGTCTCAACTCAAGCCTATGTATGAAGACAATACTTTTGCAAACAAAATCTCCAAAAACAATCGATCGCCCTACGATACGCATATTCACACGAACTTGTTTCCTGCTATCTACCTACCAAAAGAGGCTGGAATATCTGATCAAGCTATGATGATTATTCCGAAAATAAATTATAGCCCCAACACACAATACACAGTATACGTAGGTGGAAAAACAAAACGTACTGAATTGGAAGAACCAATCGAATCAAATGATGATTGGGTTAAGGTTGCCGTTGGATTTTAATAATGGAGCTAAAATGAATATACAAACAGGCGAAATATACGGTAAGCAAACATCGAACAAGTTCGTAATGTATAACGTTCTTAAAGTGACTAAAGCTTATATTACCTTGCAGAACATCGATAACCCACTCAGTTTATTTGAAACAACTGCGCAGAAACTTTCAACTAGCGGTTATGTTCGCATCAGCCAGAAACCTTATATCGAATTAACCAAAAGCAAAACGAAATCAAAACGCAAAAAAACCATGCAAAAACCTACACGCTGTCCATATACACTCGATTTTTTGGAGTCTCGCGCTGATAGTGAGAGGCCTGCGCCTATTCTGCCAGATTTATTTGATTAACTGCAGAACAACTACTACTTGTTGTTATGGCGGCCCTGCAACTAAATCATGTCCACTTGCAGCAAGAATTTTAACATCGACAAAATCACCAGGCTGAAGGCCTTCTGCATCTTGTAGGTAAACAACGCCATCTATCTCCGGTGCATCCGCCATGGTACGCCCGACCGCAATCACATTATCCTGATCATCTGTTGTTAGCTCATCAACCAAAACTGTTTGTATTGAACCAACTTTCTTTTCCAGCTTAGCAGCACTAATACGTTCTTGCACTTCCATAAAACGACTCAAACGTGCTTGCTTAATTTCTTCAGGCACTTGGTTAGGTAAGTCATTTGCTTTTGCTCCATCAACAGCAGAATAAGCAAAACACCCTACTCTATCTAATTGTGCCTCCTCAAGAAACTCTAGCAATAAGTTAAAGTCGTCTTCTGTTTCACCTGGGAACCCTGTGATGAAAGTTGAACGCACAGTAATTTCTGGACATATCTCCCGCCATGCTTTGATACGTGCCAAATTGTTTTCGCTGCTTGCAGGGCGCTTCATTGACTTAAGTATGGTTGGACTTGCATGTTGGAATGGCACATCGAGATAAGGAAGAATCAGGCCTTCTGCCATCAACGGAATAACGTCGTCAACATGCGGATATGGATAGACATAGTGTAACCGCACCCAAACACCTAACTCACTCAATGCTTGACTCAGCTCAGTCATATGCGTTTTTATCGGACGTCCATTCCAGAATCCCTTACGAAACTTCATATCAACCCCATAAGCTGAGGTATCTTGAGAAATAACAAGGATTTCAGAAACACCGGCATTAACTAGATTTTCCGCTTCATTTAGTACGTCGCCAATGGGCCTGCTGACCAAATCACCACGCATACTTGGAATAATACAAAAACTACAACGGTGATTACATCCCTCGGAGATTTTCAAATAAGCATAATGACTTGGTGTTAAGCGAATACCTTGTGCTGGTACTAAATCCGTATAAGGGTCATGCGGCTTGGGCAAGTTGGTATGCACATGATTCATGACTTCTTCTAATGCATGAGGACCAGTTATGGCTAAGACATTTGGATGTGCTTCTTGCACAATGTCTTTTTTAGCGCCTAGACAGCCTGTGACAATCACTTTGCCATTTTTATTCAAGGCTTCTCCAATAGCATCGAGAGACTCTTGCACCGCAGAATCAATAAATCCACAGGTGTTAACAACAACTAAATCTGATTGTTCATAACTACTACTAATTTCATAGCCTTCTGCACGCAATTGCGTCAATATACGTTCAGAGTCTGACCCAGCTTTAGGGCAGCCTAATGATACAAAACCAACTTTTGGAATAGCACTCATATAACAATTAACCTCCCAACCAGAGCTTAGCTAGGGCTATGGATGAAACACCAAATAAAATAAGTATAATTTGTTGCAATGTATCTTTTATCGCTGTTCGTTTATGTAAACCAGGAATCAGATCAGCAACGGCAACATATAGCATGCTGGCCACAGCAAGGCTTAATATATAAGGCACCCAAGCTTGCATGGTTTTCAAAGCACTGTATGCTAATAAACCACCTACTAAAGTTGCTAAACTTGAAAATAAGTTAAAAAACAAGGCTTTCTTTTTACTGTATCCTGAATGTAACAGAATTAAAAAGTCACCAATCTCTTGCGGTATCTCATGGGCGATAATGGCAAGCGCAGTCACCAGACCTAACTGTATATCCACCATAAAAGCAGCTGCAATAAGGATACCATCAACAAAATTATGAAAAGTATCACCAATCATAATCATCATGCCACTGCGGCCATCATCATGGTCGTGCTCATGATGATGAGCCAATATACTGGGCTTTTGTTGGGCTGGTCTATACTTAGCACCATCACGGATAGACTGCAGGTTATCAGGACAGTGCGCGGCATCATGTATGGCATGCGCTTCACAATGCTGACCGTGACAATGTCGCCACAAAACAAGCTTCTCTAAAGTAAAAAACAGTAATATGCCAAACAGGATAGTACCTGTCATATATTCCGCTTTAGGCGCAACTTCAAAAGCATGGGGTAATAATTCTAAAAATACGGCACCTAGCAATGCCCCAATTGCATAGCTTACTAGCATAGGCACCCATTTTCGCTGTGCATTAAGCGCAAACACTGCTGCGACAAGTACGCTAATTAAACCACCAAGCAAACTTGTTGCTACTATCCATGCCAAGGGTGTCATGTTAATTAAATTCATCATATTCCAATTCTATCGAGCGCGCATTATATATGAATCACGCACTTAACCATATCATGGTTGCCATGCGACCAGTTCTACCATCTCTTCTGAATGAAAAAAACTGATTTTCATTTGTATAGGTACACAATATTTCCCCGTAGACTTCGTTTACCCCCAAGTTATCTAAGCGTTGCTTTGCAATTAAATACAAATCGCCTAACCATTTTCCTTCTGATGGT
>JBFIDU010000077.1:0-7765 GCA_041603755.1 Methylophilaceae bacterium | reverse complement strand
TTTTTATATCGTTCGCCGCCCATAACAAGTGCAATGCCCATAAACAATGCAAAAATCACAACTGACAATACTTGTCCTTCAGCTAACGCCTGAAACGGATTCATAAATAACTGATGTAAAAAATGTGCAAAGAACTCTGGTAAGGGCATCTGCTGTGATTGAAACTCTTGCATTGCACCCTCAAACATACTCACTTCCAGGCCCACTCCTGGTTTGAAGTAAGTGCTTGCCAACATGCCCACCAACATCGCTATTGCCATTGTTAGCATAAAAAAGATGAGTGTAGAAACCCAAACTTTATGCATTTGGCTATGTGCACGTAAGTTGGCAATACCGACGATAATGCTGAAAAAGACCAATGGTATTAACACCATTTTCAATAAATCAATAAACAAAGTACCCACAATACCAGCCGTATATAAGCTGACAGAAGCCGTTGCACTTTCCATGCCTAAGTGATGGACCAAAACACCTAGTAGCACACCTATTGATGCACCTAAGAAAATTTGTACATTTAAGCTAGGCATTTTCATTGATCAATTTCCTAGTCATTATTTAATCATCACGCTATTTTACTTTGTTTAGCAATGAGTCGCTCTTGTAGGGGACTTTTCCAGAAGGAACTACTTTTGAGGCATGCTCAATATGTAAATCTTGATCATCAAAAAAGATATGTGGTTTAAATGCTTTGAGAATGGCTGCTTTATTTAGCCCACCTAAGAAAAATACTTCATTAACATAGACGCCCCAATGTCTAAGTGTATTAATTACTCGCATTTCAGCTGGTGCACTCCTCGCTGTCACAATGGCGAGTCTTACTGGAGACAGCTCTTGACCGAATGGTAAACGGCTTTGCAGCTTTGCCAGTTTTTGTAAGAAAGAAGCATATGGGCCTTCCAGCATTGGCACATGTTGCTGCATATCTTCGTTTTGTTGAAACTCGTCTAACCCCTTGGATTTAAATAGCAGTTCACTGCTTTCGTCAAACAATACCGCATCGCCATCAAATGCAATACGGACTTGATCACTCGGTAACTCTGTCGTTTCAGTAGGTGGCTCTTTCAATAGTGCAACTGCACATTTTCCGGAATCAATGACTTTTTGTGCGTCTTTGATATTCGTCGTAAGGAATAAATCGACATCAAAGGCTTCAATATAATCAACCACTGACTCTCCACCTGTGAAGGCATGGCGACTAATTTTTAAACCCAACTTTCTAATCGTATTAAAAACGCGTATCCCTGTTTCTGGGCTGTTTCTTGACATCACAACGACTTCTACTAGGGGCGGTTCAGCGATTGTTTTAGCTTCTTCGATTTTTTGAAATTTATTCAGCTCAAGCAATGCTTTTATGAGCGGCATCCCAGTGCCTGCTTCTAGTGGTTCGTTTTCCCTTTCCAACATGTATCGCCTGTATTCAACGACCGCTTTTTCAACATTGATAGCCAACTGCTCGCGGAATAATTTATCTGCCTCCCCTAAGTCAAATAAGGCTGTAGCCGAAATACCGACAACAAGTGTGTTAGACAGATCTAGTGCCATTGGCTAAGCTGCTTTCTTTATTGGTTTAGCAACAGCAGATTTAAGACTTGGCTCACTGACTGCCTGCTTTTTTTCAAAAACAGCTGCAAAAAAACCATCGGTTCCGTGCAAATGGGGCAATAACTTGAGATAGTTGCCCGTATCAAGATTAATTTTTTGTTGCGCCAAAATTTCATTGGCAGGCACTAAAATAAAGTCAGGATTAGCCTCTAGAAAAGACTCTGCAATTGCTTCATTTTCTTCTGCTAACAAACTACATGTGGCATAAATCACACGACCACCAGCTTTTGCTAATTTAGCTGCGCGGGATAAGATGTTTTTTTGTTTGATATTGAGCTCACTAATATCCTGTTGGGTTTGTCGCCACTTTAAATCTGGATTTCTGCGTAATGTGCCCAATCCACTACATGGTGCATCCACTAACACACGATCAAACTTTCCATTCAACCGTTTTAGCTTTAAATCATTTTCGTTGTTGATTACTTGTGCGTTTAGATTAGACAAACCAGAACGTTTTAATCGTTTTCCTAAATTATTCAATCTTTTTTCAGACACATCAAATGCATATAGGCGACCTGTATTGCGCATAAGTGCCCCCATTGCTAATGTCTTACCACCAGCACCTGCACATAAATCTGCCACCATATGACCACGTTTCGGCGCGACCAAATAACTTAATAACTGACTACCTTCATCTTGTACTTCAATTTTACCTTCAGTAAATAATGCATGTTTACTGATCCCAATACGATTTGGCATGCGGATTCCTATCGGAGAAAATGGCATGGCCTCAATTGCGCTCTCATTTTGCATATTTTCTGCATGCATTTGTTGCAGCACTTCTGCTGGCGTTGCTTTAATGGTATTGACACGCAAATCTAATGTAGCCTGTTCCATCATGCTTCTGCAAATTGTCAGCGCTTCATTCTCACCATATTGCGTAATCAGTTTCTCCCACAACCAGTCTCGAACATCCCCTTGCACAGCTAAAGGTAGGTCTGCGGTCGATTTGGCTTTTATTTGTACTGCCCATTCTTTTTGTTGTTCCGTTAGTATTGCATCTAACTCTCTTAAGCTATGTCCTTGTACGCGTAAGAGCCAAGCCAAAATCAACTTTCTTGCATCATCTGGATCGTTCTCGTCGTTACCTGTCAGTATACTTAAATAACGTAGCCGCCGAATTACGCCATAAACGCTTTCAGCGATAAACGCACGCTCCTTGTTACCAAGCTCGCGATTGTTGCGAAAAAATGCACTCATTTTGGCATCCGCAGGTCGATCAAATTCAAGCATATCTGTTAACAGCATTGCTGCTTGACGTATTAAATGTTCATTCATTGATGCAATTTTCTATATGGTGATTACAATATTAACAGACCAAAACGGCCTGTAATGTTAAAGGATTAACGGCCAGTAATACTGAATCACTGGCCGCGACATTCAATGCTAAATGATGATAACTGAATTGTTTATTTAATGATTATTTTTGTTAAGACTTGCTCTATCTTGTCGCCTTCATCATCAACGACTAAATACTTAACTGGAATATAGTATTTACTCCGCGCCAGCCAGAGCTCTTTCTTCTTTTTACCATCCGCTTCAGCATTAACTAAATGTACTGTTTCATATTGAGTACCCGCAATATTAAGTGCAACACTGCTCGATTCAATGTTATAAATATACTGGTCAAACTTTTTCCCTGTTGTTAATGCTACGCTAACTTGCTCACCTGTTGGTGGCGTAAACATAAATTGGTAAGCGTAGCTGGCTAAATCTTGTGCACCCGTTGAAAGTTTTTCCTTTCTAATATCCCCTTTAACCAACATATTCAACGTATGCGTTGTCCAGTCAAAACTAGCTGCAAGTGATTTCTTTTCATTGTCGCCACGTTTAAGCTTGAACTCAGCTGGGACAAGACCGGCCTTAGTGACTGTCCCTTTGCTGGTAAGCACTCGCTCACCCAGTAATGCATACAAACCATCACCTTTGGTTGTCGATATAATCTGATATTGACTTCCCTCTTGGGTGTAACTTTCCTTTACCGTGCCAAATGCGTGTCCATTGCGGCTTACTTCGTACTCTAACTCTATATTTTGTGGCTGTGCATGTGCAATGCCTGCTAACAATAGCAGAGAGAGCAGGATGGATAAGAAAGTTAAATTAATTGGTTTTACCATATGCGTTCCCACGTTCATTAATGTATGCATAACAAAATAACGCGCTACCTCGATGTTGGTTGTCACGCTGGCAAGTTGATTAGACAACAATCGTCGCTGCTTCACCAGTTTGTTGTTGGCGAATCTTGCCAATTTGATAAACAGTTTCCCCATGTTTACGTAATATTGTTTGTGCTTGCTCTGCATTTTCTTGTGCAATAATCATGACCATACCAATACCACAATTAAAGGTTTTATACATTTCATTTGGGGCTATATTGCCTTGCTGTTGCAACCATTTAAATAAAGGCGGCATTTCCCAGCTGCTTGAATTAATTTCAGCCGTCAAACCAGATGGTAAAACGCGTGGAACATTTTCGGTGATGCCACCTCCAGTAATATGTGCCATTCCTTTGACAGAAACAGTTTCAAGCAGTGCTAAAACCGATTTCACATAAAGCTTAGTTGGCTGCATGATGACATCTTTGAATGGTTGCCCATGAAAATCCGAATCCATATCGATTCCTGACTTTTCAATCAGCTTACGGATAAGTGAATAGCCATTTGAGTGTGCGCCACTAGATGCCAGACCTAAAACAACATCACCATCAGCTATAGTGGAACCATCAATGATATTAGCTTTATCTACACAACCAACGACAAAACCGGCCAAGTCATATTCTCCAGCTGGGTACATGCCTGGCATTTCGGCTGTTTCTCCACCCACTAGCGCACAACCTGACTCCTCGCATCCAGCAGCGATTCCTTTAATGACATCAGCGGCAGTGCCCACATCCAGTTTCCCGCAGGCAAAATAATCCAAGAAAAATAACGGCTCAGCACCTTGCACCAATATATCATTAACACTCATCGCCACGAGGTCGATACCTACCGTATCATGTTTATTCAATTGGAATGCCAGTTTAAGCTTTGTCCCCACGCCGTCAGTTCCCGATACTAATACGGGCTCTTTAAACTTTGCTGGCATTGCAAACATAGAACCGAAGCCACCGATACTACTCATGACTTCAGGCCGCATGGTCCTTTTTGCAAAGGGTTTTATTTGATCGACTAATGCATCACCAGCTTCAATATCCACACCCGCATCGCGGTAAGTTATTGAGTTGTTATCAACGTTATTTGTCAAAGTATTTCTCGTTTCTTGGTTAAATTTAATCATTCAAACTGGTCAAATGCATATCGCGCTTATACAAAATTGGGTTAAGTTGCCATAAGTTAAGTATAATTTTGCCAATCGCTTATTATAGTGCGCACATTTTAACTCAACATGGCTAATCAACCAAAAAACAAAGACCCAATTACACAGCTTTTCAGCAACCATCGCTGGGCGATAATCGCGCTGTTGTTTGCTTTTATTTTTTATCAATTGGGCCCAGTGATGACGCCTTTTTTAGTTGCAGCTGTTTTAGCTTATATTTGCGATCCATTAGTCGACAAATTAAGTATCGCTGGTGTTAAGCAGTTTAAGCTTGGCAGGTCTGCAGCAACCACTGTTGTCATGTTTTTTCTGTTTGCCGCTATTACATTGATTGTGCTTATTTTAATTCCACTGATTCAAAAACAATCATTATTGATTGCAGAGCGCTTACCTGCACTCATTGAGAACTTTCGCACACATGTTGAACCGTGGCTACAGGGTAAATTAGGCATTAGTTTTGCCATTGATATTGGCCAGATTCAAGAGGTGATTAAATCGCACTGGCAAGAAACAGGCAATATTCTAAGTATTATTTTTAAAACAGCTGGTGCGAAAGGGTTGGCATTGATTGGCCTTATTGCTAACTTACTCCTGTTACCCGTGGTGCTATTTTATCTATTAAGAGACTGGGATAGCTTGATTGAAAAAATTGCAGAGCTTATCCCCAGAGACTGGATAGTTAAAACGACGCAAATTGCCACCGAAATTGATGAGGTGATCGCACAATTTTTACGTGGTCAACTTTCTGTTATGGCTTCGCTCTGTATATTTTATAGCCTAGGTCTATGGCTAACTGGTTTAGAATCTGCATTGTCAATTGGCTTAATAGCAGGTTTATTAAGTTTTGTTCCCTACCTTGGCTTTGCCATTGCCTTTATTATGGCTGTGTTACTCGCATTGTTACAGTTTTCGTCACCCGTTGAAGTGCTTCCTGTCTTATTGGTTTTCGGTATAGGACAAGTTGTCGAAAGTTATGTATTAACGCCTTATCTAGTTGGTGATCGAATTGGTTTACATCCAGTGATTGTTATTCTTGCATTACTTGCTGGTGGCCAGCTGTTTGGGTTTGCAGGGGTATTACTTGCTTTACCAGTCAGCGCTGCTATTGCAGTTGGTCTGCGTCATTCTAAACAAAGCTATTTAAACAGCGCCACATATCAACAAGAAGAATGAAACAGCTATTACTTGATATTCAACCCGCGCAGCCGCAAACATTCGACAATTTTATTACTGGTCAAAATAATGAAGCGCTTGCCAGTATCCATGATTTATTGAATGGTAAAGGCGACTGCCAATTCATCTACCTGTGGGGACCTGCCGGCAGTGGTAAGACGCACTTACTTAACGCTGCCAAACCTCTTGGTGCTGCTGTTGCAGACGATGTGCATTTACTGAATGAAGAAGCGCAAATTGAACTGTTTAACCGATACAATAAACTGAAAGCATCAGGGCATGCATTAATCGCTGCTGGATTACATGCACCAGCACAAATGGGATTGCGTGGCGATTTGGCGACCCGTCTTGCATGGGGTTTGGTTTATCAGTTACATCCATTAACAGATGCCGAAAAAGCAGAAGCTTTAAAAAATCACGCTAAAGAGCGAGGCATGAAATTACCTGATGAAGTAATCGCTTACTGTTTGCGCTATTTACGTCGCGACTTACCTACGTTGATGTCTATTTTAAATGCATTAGATGAATGGTCACTTACAGAAAAAAAACCAGTGACTGTTCCAATGCTGAAAAAATTATTACAATTAGATTTAGGTATTTAGTACTTAGATACACCTATAACTTTCCTACTGATAGATAACCACTATCCTAAAGGTAAAAAATGTTAAGAATCACCGAACTCAAACTCCCCATCGAGCTAGCCGATACACTCATCCATCAAAACGACCAGATTAAAGCTGCTTTGCTTAAACGTTTAGCGATTCCAGAATCAGATTTAGTCAATTTCACTATTTTCAAACGTGGTGTGGATGCTCGTAAATCAGAAGCCATTTTGTATGTATACAGCTTGGATGTTGAAGTGAAAAATGAAGCTAAATTATTAGCTAAGTTTAAAAAAGACCCACATGTTAAACCAGCACCTGACACCAGCTATCATTTTGTGGCAATTGCTAACACTACAAGCAACACTACTTTGAAAAGCGGCGAAAATTCGGATGCACAGTTGAGACAAGGCGACCATGAGCGAGAAGCGCTGGCAGTACACAAAGTACGACAAGCGACGAACGAGGCAGGCAACACCGTATCAACAAAGCAGTTGAATTTGCAGCTAAGGCCGGTTGTGGTTGGGTTTGGGCCAGCTGGGATTTTTGCAGCATTAATTTTGGCACAATCTGGCTTTAACCCAATTGTATTAGAGCGCGGTAAAGAAGTCCGCAAACGTACCCAAGACACTTGGGGTTTATGGCGCAAAAATACACTTAATCCTGAATCCAATGTGCAATTTGGCGAAGGCGGTGCTGGCACATTTTCAGATGGCAAACTCTACAGCCAGATTAAGGACCCCAAACATTATGGACGCAAAGTGATTGAGGAGTTTGTGAAAGCCGGAGCACCAGAGGAAATTCAATACGTGAGCCATCCACATATCGGTACGTTTAAACTGGTTGGAATGGTCGAAAAAATGCGCCAGACCATTATAGAGCTTGGCGGTGAAATCCGTTTTGAAAGTCGAGTGGATGATGTTGTAATTAAAGATGGTAATTTACAAGGAGTCACACTACAAACGGGCGAGCATATCGAAACGAATCATCTTGTTCTAGCAGTGGGACATAGTGCTCGTGATACATTCGAAATGTTATATAAAAATGGCGTCTACATTGAAGCAAAACCATTC
>JBFIDU010000076.1:0-7855 GCA_041603755.1 Methylophilaceae bacterium | reverse complement strand
TTCTCTCGTTCTGGCTGCGGTAGGATTGATTGAAACACTGCTTACATTAAATCTGATTGACGATATGACAGAAACACGCGGCAAACCGAATCGTGAATCATTAGCACAAGGCATTGCCAACATTGTGACTGGTTTATTTGGTGGTATGGGCGGCTGTGCCATGATAGGCCAAAGTATGATTAATATTAATAATGGTGCGCTTAAACGCCTTTCAGGCATAGCGACAGCGGTGTTTTTATTGTCGTTTATATTGTTCGCTTCAAAATGGATTGAGATGATTCCATTAGCTGCTTTGATTGGCGTCATGTTTGTAGTCTCAGAAAAAACATTTGAATGGGGAAGCTTCAGGTTGTTTGGCAAAGTACCTAAGGCCGATATTTTTGTCGGTATTTTAGTTGCCGTCATTACTGTATTTGCCGACTTAGCAATTGCCGTTATCGTAGGTGTTATTTTTTCTGCACTAGCATTTGCATGGGAGCATGCAAAAGATATTCGTGCGACGACTTCCATTGACAGTGATGGAACCAAAACATACGTGCTAAATGGCTCTCTATTCTTTGCTTCTATTTCAGCATTTCAAAGTCTCTTTCACCCCAAGGATGACCCAAAAACTGTTGTGATTGATTTCAAAAATGCGAAAGTCGTCGATCACTCAGCTATTGAAGCCATTGATGCACTTGCAGCTAAATATACAGCGGAAGGTAAAACCTTACATCTGAAACATCTGAGTCCAGATTGCTTAGAAATTTTGGATAATGCAAAAGGCATGGTTGAGATCAACGTACTTGAAGACCCTAACTATCATATTGCGGATAATAAACTCGGATAAGCACAATTTTGAACTAGGCTAGTTTTGCCATATCATAGCTGTTATGGATAGGGATAAAGACATGGATGACGAGCTAAGCTTGTTCAAACAAGCCGTTCAAGGTGCGCGTCCGATACAAGTAAATCGGGTGCCACTTCCTGTTAAAAAACCTAAACCCATACCGCGTCAGTTTATATTGGATGAACGCCAAGCCCTGATTGACACATTAAGTGACCACTACATTCCAGCACATGAGTTAGAAAGTGGAGAAGAACTTCTATACTTGCGCGACGGACAATCTCCGATCATACTCAGTAAATTAAGACGTGGTCACTGGGTGATTCAACGACATATTGATTTACATGGCATGATTAGTGATGAAGCGCGTGCCTACGTATCTGAGTTTATCTCCGACTGCAAAAAACGCGGTATCCGCTGTGTCCGCATTGTGCATGGCAAAGGATTGGGTTCACGCAATAAGGAACCTATCCTAAAAAATAAGTTAAGAGGCTGGCTGATGCAAAAAGACGAAGTGATTGCCTATGCGCAAGCTAAACCGCAAGATGGTGGCAGTGGCGCCGTGATTGTATTGCTAAAAGCGTAGAAAATAATTATACCTAGCATATCGAGCCAAACAGATGAACATGAGTTTCAATTTAGAAGATGTAGGTCAAGTTGCTGTTGGCTCATTTGCGTTAGCCGTTCCAATTGCCTTCTCAGAAGAAGCCTGGAAACTTGGTGAAACACTACCAATAATGAATCTAAGCCTGGTATTTATTTTATCTATCGCTTTTCTTAGCTTTTATGCCTATGAAAGTGTTTTCCAAGCTGATATTAAATATCGCATCCCCGTATTTATCAGCAGAATTATCTTTGCTTATTTGATAGCAGCAGTTGTCGTATCCTTGGTGCTGTTTTCTCTAGACAAATTCCCTTTATTAACAGACACCTATGTTGCATTGCGACGCCTTATCGTCGTCACCATGCCCGCCTCGATGGGTGCTATTATTGTTGATAGTTTTGATAAAGAATAACCGTTTAGCGGTTTATTGCCTTGTTAAAAAAAGCCAGTTTAAAATCAACGACCAGTTATTCTATGTCTGCTCAATCAAAGCCCTAACTCACTTAAACTAGGATGATCATCAGGGCGTCGACCGAGCGGCCAAAAGAATTTTCGATCACTTTCTTTAATTGGCAAATCATTGATACTGGCGTAGCGTAATTCCATTAAGCCATTTTCATCAAATTGCCAATTTTCATTTCCATAACTTCTAAACCAATTTCCAGCGTCATCGTGCCACTCATAAGCAAAACGTACTGCAATGCGATTTCCATCAAATGCCCAAATCTCTTTGATTAAGCGGTAATCAAGTTCTTTTGCCCATTTTCTGGTTAAAAATTCAACAATCTGCTCTCGCCCCTTTGGAAATTCAGCACGATTTCGCCATTGTGAATCAACGGTATAAACTTTGGAAACACGCTCTGGATCACGGCTATTCCATCCATCTTCGGCCATACGTACTTTTTGAATTGCCGTCTCTTTAGTGAATGGCGGTATCGGCGGCCGAGTTTCTGTTTCAGCAGTCATAAATTATTCCTATATTTGATATTTGTAATATTAATGAACAAACACTCTTTAATACTAGGTTAATATTAGCTAAACATCAAACTAATATAGTCAAGATGAGTGAAACGTTAATTATTATTTTATATGCACTCGGAGCTGGTCTCTGCATCCCATTAGGTGGTGCTTTAGCTTACTTTGAACGCATTAAATCGAAATGGTTAGAAAACGAATTTAGGCACTCAGTCATTGCTTTTGGCGGTGGCATTATGCTGGCGGCTGTCGCATTGGTATTAGTCCCTGAAGGCACACATTATATTAGCCATCCTATCTACAGCGTGTTGATATTATTGCTTGGTGGTGTATGTTTCTTTTTATTTGAAAGTTATCTGGGCTCACGCCACTTAGAAAAACCGCAGTTTACTGCGATGTTACTCGACTTTATTCCTGAGTCGCTTGCACTCGGTGGTGCACTAGCAGTAAACGCAAAAACTGCGCCTTTACTGGCAATTTTCATTGGTTTACAAAACCTACCAGAAGGATTTAATGCATACAGAGAATTGCGTATACAAAAAAACTCCAACCCTCACAATATATTGCTCTTTATGATTTTACTGGCACCATTAGGCCCAATCATTGCCTTTATTGGTTGGTATTACTTTAGTGACAACTTGCAATTACTTGGCACGACAATGCTTTTTGCAGCTGGCGGTATTTTATATTTAATTTTTCAAGATATTGCACCGCAAGCACACCTTAAAAAACATTGGGCACCATCATTAGGTGCCATATTTGGGTTTTGTCTGGGGATGTTGGGCAATAATCTGGTTACTTAGCGAAAATCAGTTTTCACCTAAAAAGCCACCACTTTGATGCGCCCAAAAGCTGGCATATAGCCCTTTTTTGGCCAATAGTGCTTGGTGCGTCCCTTCTTCAGCTATCCTGCCTTGATCTAGCACGATTAACCGATCCATTGCAGCGATGGTAGACAAGCGGTGTGCAATCGCAACGACCGTTTTACCTTCCATCAGATTATATAGGCTTTCTTGAATGACCGATTCAACTTCACTATCCAACGCACTGGTTGCTTCATCTAACAATAAAATTGGCGCATCTTTTAGCATGACCCGCGCAATCGCAATACGTTGGCGTTGACCGCCTGAGAGTTTTACACCTCGTTCGCCAACATGCGCATCATATCCAACGCGTCCCTTACTATCTCGCAACTGCAAAATAAATTCGTGTGCTTCTGCTCGTTTAGCCGCTGCAATCATCTCAGCCTCAGATGCATCAGGACGACCATATAAAATATTGTCACGTACGCTTCTATGTAGCAAAGAAGTATCTTGCGTAACCATGCCAATCTTTTCACGCAAACTATTTTGCGTAACCGTCTCTATATTCTGACCATCAATGAGAATTTCACCACCTTGTACTTCATAAAATCTGAGCAGTAAATTAACTGCCGTTGATTTTCCTGCACCTGAACGCCCCACTAAACCCACTTTTTCACCAGGTTGTATATCAAGCTGAAAGTTTTCTAACACCTGTTTTTGCTCAGGGTAAGCAAAATTCACCTGATGAAACTGTATATGACCTTGCGTTACTTGTAATGGCTTAGCATCAGCACTGTCTACGATGCTATGACGCATTGCTAATGTATTGATACCATCTTGAACCGTACCAATTTGTTCATATAGTGAAGTTAATTCCCACATAACCCAATGTGAAATACCATTTAAACGTAAACACATCGCTGCGATAGCTGCGATACCGCCTACACTCATTTGCCCTTTTGTCCATAACCACAAGCCAAAACCACCACTGGTAATAATCAGAATCATATTCAGCAAATGATTAATCGTTTCTATACTACTCACCAGCCGCATTTGTTTGTGCACGGTGCCCAAAAACTCAGTCATCGCGCCTTGGGCATAATCGGCTTCTCTTCCCGCATGAGAAAATAATTTAACTGTACTAATGTTGGTGTATGCGTCAGTAATACGTCCAGTCATCAAAGAACGCGCATCAGCTTGTTGTTGTGAAACTTTGCTTAGTTTTGGCACAAAATAATACAAGGCACCTGCATACAGTGTGAGCCACGTTAAGAACGGAATAATAATCAATGGATTGAAATTGCCAACAATTGCGACCATTGTGGCAAAGTAAATCGTGACGAACACCATAATCTCAGAAACAATAAACCAAACATCTCGCACCGCTAATGCTGTTTGCATCACTTTTGCCGATACCCTGCCAGCAAACTCATCTTGGTAAAAGCTCATACTTTGATGCAGCATTAAACGGTGAAAATTCCAACGCATGCGCATCGGAAAGTTCCCTGCTAGCGACTGATGTTTCAACATCGTCTGCAAGCCAAGCAATACTGTGCTGCCCAGTAGTATCAACGCCAAAATAAGTAATGTATGTTTTTCTAGACCCCAAAATAACTCAGGTGGCGTATCACCCAGCCAGTCCACAACTTTACCCATCATGGCGAACAATAATGCTTCAAACACACCTAATAAAGCAGTGAGAATCGTCATTACGATGAGAAATGGGCGCATACCAGTGGTACACGTCCAGACGAACGTCCAAAAACGCTTTGGTGGCGGCTTTATATCATCCTTAGGGAAAGGATTAACCAGTTGTTCAAACCAAGAAAACATCGTGATCTAACGCTTTACAATCAAACAAACCGCTTCAGCTGCAATACCCTCGCCACGCCCTGTAAAGCCAAGTTTCTCGGTAGTCGTTGCTTTGATATTCACTTGATCCAATTCAATACTGCAATCAGTAGCGATATTGATACACATTTGTTGTGTATATGGACTCAATTTAGGTGCTTCGCAAATGACGGTGGCATCAATATTACTTACCACGTAATCTTTATCCGCTAGCAAGCTAACCACTGCTTTTAACAGCTTCCTTGAATCAATTCCTTTATAACGATCATCTGAAGGGGGAAAGTGTTTTCCAATATCACCCGCACCAGCAGCGCCTAATAGCGCGTCGCAAATTGCATGTAGTAGCACATCGGCATCAGAATGCCCATCCAAGCCTCTTGAGTATGGCACGTCAACACCACCAATAATACATTTTCTACCTTCGACTAAACAATGTACATCGAAACCATGCCCAACACGCATTAACTTTTACTCCCTTGCTTTTCAAAAATCATTTCAAGTAAGGCCAAATCTTGTGGATAAGTCACTTTGAGATTGCTTAACTCCCCATGCACAAGCTTAGGGCTCAAACCCAAGGCCTCCATCGCTTCTGCTTCATCTGTAGGTGTGCCCACAAATTCAGATAGTGCTCTTTTTAGTGCCTGATAACGAAACATTTGTGGTGTTTGCGCCTGCCATAAATTCTGACGCGAGATTGTTTTCTCAATTAGATTCAACTCGTTAGATTTTTTAACGGTATCAGCAACAGGCATCGCCAATAAACCACCAACCTCATCATCGCCTAATGTATCTAATAAGCGGTTGAGGGTGTTGGTTGTTAAACCTGGTCTTGCCGCATCATGTACTAGTACCCAGTCATTATCAGCCACTTCCATCACCTTTAACGTGTTAAGTACAGTTTCAGAACGGCTGTCACCGCCCGTGTAATGAATATGCAGTCGACTCTCAGGATTTAGGGTAAAACTTCGCCAAAACGCATCTTGTGGGCTCAACGCTAAATGAATACTCGCAATCCGTGAATTATTAAAAAAGGTTTGAATAATATGGGATACGATTGGCTTACCAGCAAGTGGTAAATACTGTTTTGGCAATACGTTTTCCATTCGCGCACCCACGCCTGCCGCAGGAATAATTACATGAAATAAAGTCATACGCTAGTTTAGCATGCGCCTCTATTCAGTCGCCAGAATTTAAAAAGACTAAGTCACTTTTACATCGCTAATCCTTGCTTTAAATTTTTTATACACATGGATAATGTTATTAAAAATAAATGGGTGAATATGACACAAGTAAAATTAGAATCGGTGCTTGAAAAAATAATCACGCTAACCAGTGAAAGAGACTCTGGTTCGCTTGAGCTCGCACTAGCACAAACTCTTTTTGCTTTATTAAATGTAGAAAATTTAACTATACATACAGCCGGTAACATCAACCGCGTCAAGCATATGCTTGCCAATGACGAAAAGTTACCTGAAGAAGAAACCATTTCACCTGACATTGTTGACGCTTTGGGTCTGTGCCTAGAAACTGCAAAAACCAATTGTATTATTCATCAAGGCAAGCAGGTGACGATGTTCCCGCTAAAGTGCTCTAAACAAAGACCAATTGCCGTAGTATTAGTTGAACAAACAAATGAATCTCATGAGAATGATCTCGTCATCCAAATTCTAAAAATCTATCACAATTTTCTATCATTAATGACAGAAAATGAGAGAGATACACTGACTGGTCTTTTAAATCGAAAAACATTCGATCTAAAGATTAATAACATCATCACAGAGCAACAGATAAAAAATAGTAGTGGTGAAGGAGAACCAACATTCCTAGCAATATTTGATATTGACCATTTCAAACAGGTTAACGATGTACATGGTCATTTAATTGGCGATGAAGTGCTTTTATTATTTGCATCGTTAATGGAAAAAAACTTCCGTGATATTGACTTGCTATTCCGATTTGGTGGTGAAGAGTTTATTGGTTTGTTTCAATGCCCAGACAGCGAGAAAATGCAGAATGTTCTCAATCGTTTTAGGCATGTCATTGAAAATTTTACATTCCCTCAGGTTGGCAGTGTTACCGTGAGCTGTGGTTTTACTAAAGTTGAAGAATTTGATCTATCTTCTAACATCATTGACCGGGCAGATGTCGCACTATACTATGCAAAAAATCATGGCAGGAATCAGGTCTGCCAATACGAGAAACTGGTCGCTCTTGGTTTACTAGCAGAAGAAGACGTTAGTGGTGGTGAAATTGAGCTTTTCTAGGCGCTTTAAGCCAGAACTATAGCACTGGATTTATGTCTTAAATCTTGTATGCAGCAGTTTTTGCAGCTTATTAAAGATTGGAGGACACCATGGCTAAAATTGACCGTGTGTTAGTTGGAGAAGCACTTGTTGTTGAAGATCGTCCTAATGTAGAAAACTGTCCAGATTTACGTAATGTTGCGCATATTGATCTCATCATTGGACCAAGGGGCAGCGTTGCTGAAGAAACATTTTGTCGTGCACTGACAGATCAAAAAGATGGTGCTAATGGATTACTGGCTATTCTTGCACCCAATATGATGGTCAAACCTGCAACGGTTATGTTTAACAAAGTCACCATTAGAAATGAAAAGCAAGCTGTTCAAATGTTTGGGCCAGCCCAACGCGGTGTCGCACTGGCTGTCATGGATAGTGTTGCGGAAGGCGTTATTCCAAAAGAAGAGGTAGAAGATATTTTTATTAGTGTCGGCGTCTATATCAGCACACGTGCAGATATGGATGAACGCGTTCAAGAATGGAACTACAAGGCAAC
>JBFIDU010000075.1:0-8057 GCA_041603755.1 Methylophilaceae bacterium | reverse complement strand
TCAATAATATAAATAAAGAATTTAAAGTAATATGACAAGTAAAATTCATGCCACCGCCATTATTGATTCCAAAGCTGAGTTAGATAGTAGTGTAGAGGTTGGTGCATACACCATTATTGGAGCTGGCGTCAAAATAGATGCAGATACAAGAGTCGGTAGCCATGCTGTAATTAAAGGGCCGACAACAATTGGGAAAAGTAATCAGATTTTTCAGTATGTATCATTAGGTGAGCAACCGCAGGACAAAAAATATAATAATGAGCCAACTAGCCTTGAGATTGGAGACAATAATACAATTCGTGAGTTTTGTACTTTCAATCGTGGAACAATTCAAGATAAAGGCACTACTAAAATAGGGAATGACAACTGGATTATGGCATATGTCCATATCGCTCATGACTGTTTTGTTGGTAACCACACCATCTTAGCCAATAATTCATCACTTGCTGGCCATGTCGATATTCATGATTATGCGATTCTAGGTGGATTTACATTGGTTCATCAGTTTTGTCAGATTGGAGCACATGTCATCACTGCAGTTGGCTCGGTTGTATTTAAAGACATTCCAACTTATGTGACTGCAGCTGGTTATGATGCTAAACCACATGGAATAAATGCAGAGGGCTTAAAAAGACGAGGCTTTACGAGCGAGGAGATTACGCAAATCAAACGCGCCTACAAAGCGTTGTATCGCAAAGGCCTTACTTTAGAAGAAGCAAAAAAAGAAGTTGCAGCAATGCAGACAACATGCGACAAAATTCAACTATTATCAGATTTTCTTAACCTAACCAAACGCGGCATCATCCGCTAAAAATATATGCCAAAAATTGCAATTGTGGCTGGAGAAGCCTCAGGGGATTTGCTTGGAGGCCATTTAATAACAGCGCTTAAAAAAGCGCGTAGTGACTTAGATTTTTTCGGCATTGCTGGGCCAAAAATGCAGCGTGAGGGTGCAAAAACGCTATACCCGATGGAGAAGCTATCGGTAAGAGGTTACTTAGAGGTCATCAAACATTTACCGATGCTGCTCAAGTTACGGAAAAACTTGTTAAACCAAATACTTGATGCAAAACCAGATATTTTTATTGGCATAGATGCGCCAGACTTTAATTTCTGGTTAGAGCGTAAACTCAAAAAGCATGGTATCCCAACGATCCATTATGTCAGTCCCTCTATATGGGCTTGGCGAGGAGGGCGAATTCATAAAATAAAGCGTGCTGTGACACATATGTTGGCATTATTTCCATTCGAGCCAGCATTATATGAAGCGGTTAATGTGCCTGTTACTTTTGTAGGCCATCCTTTAGCAGATGAGTTGCCAATCGTCCCGAATAAAAAAAGAGCGCGTGACATGTTAAAGCTAGAGCAAAAAGAGTTCATTATTGCTTTACTACCTGGAAGCAGAAATTCTGAAGTAGAGCATCACGCTGCGCTATTTGTACAAACAGCCGAACTGATCAGTCATTATTATAAACATGCGAAGTTTCTGGTGCCGTTGATTACGCGTGAAACGCGCACTATGTTTCAGCTTGCAATAGAAAAATATGCTAGCCAAGGTCTAGACATGCAATTGTTATTTGGACACTCTCATGATGCGATGGAGGCTGCAGATTTTGTGATTGTTGCATCAGGCACCGCTACACTGGAGGCTGCATTGTTAAAACAACCCATGATTATTACTTATCGTATGTCTTCTGCAAGCTGGCGATTGCTCAAACCGATGCATTACTTGCCCTATGTTGGCTTACCTAACGTATTAGCTAAGCAGTTTATTGTGCCAGAATTACTTCAGCACGATGCAACACCTGAAAAGTTGTCTGAAACAATGAATGAAATGATGGCAGATAAAAACAAGCTGCAATTTATTAAAGATACATTTACTGAGATGCATCATACACTCAGACAAAACACTGCCCACAAAGCGGCCGAAGTTATTCTTTCTTATTTGCCATGACAACATTGATATGTGGTGTAGACGAAGCTGGAAGAGGACCTTTAGCAGGTGCCGTCTATGCTGCTGCTGTGATTTTAAACCCAGCTAAGAAAATCAATGGACTTGCGGACTCAAAAAAAATCACTGAAAAAAAACGTGACGCACTAGCGATTGAAATAAAGCAGCATGCATTAGCTTGGGCAATTGCTAGCAGTAGTGTTGACGAAATTGACGAAATTAATATCCTACAAGCAAGCTTACTTGCGATGCAGCGTGCAATAGAGGCAATGCATGAAGAATTTGGTCATGCATTAGATAGCAAAGTAATTATGGTGCAAGTTGATGGCAACAAATGTCCTAAAACCAGTTTGCCATGTGAAGCGATTATCAAAGGGGATAGTAAAGTCGAAGCGATTTCTGCAGCTTCAATTTTAGCTAAAACTGCCCGTGATGCAGAACTGTATGAGTTAGATAAACAATATCCTATGTATGGCTTTGCTCAGCACAAGGGTTATCCAACGAAAGTGCATATGGCGCTGTTACAAGAGCATGGTGTATCACCTGTACATCGTCGTAGTTATGGGCCTGTGCGAGCGTTGCTGCTAAAAGCATAATCAAGATAGTAGCAAAAAAACTGTTGGTTTTTTATGCAAGTCAAGATGATTTTCGTTCCTCCAGTTTGCTATCGTTTTTGTCACGATAAATTCTTCTGGTAGTGTGACATTGCAAGCAATACACAATAGCGTATCATCTTTGCAGTGACTCAATATATCTGCAAGCATATGCTGGTTACGAAACGGTGTCTCTATAAAAATCTGCGTTTCGTTAAGCGCTTTTGCACGTTGCTCCAATAGCTTCAATTGTTGTACGCGTGTTGACTTATCTGAGGGTAAATAGCCAACAAATGTGAAGCGTTGACCGTTAAGACCAGAGGCCATCAAGCTTAATAAGATAGAACTTGGGCCAACGAGTGGGGCAACGCGAATCCCTTTTTTATGTGCTAACGCTGCTAATTTTGCACCAGGGTCTGCAATACCTGGGCAACCAGCTTCTGACATCAGCCCAACATCCTTACCAGTAATCAGTGTGCTAAGTAATTTTGGAATATCTTTGTCATCCGTGTGCTTATTAAGTGGCTTTAAGACGATATCCCTAATAGGCTTGGTATGGCGTATAGCACCAAGGAAATGACGTGCTGTTTTTTCATTTTCTACGATAAACTCATCAATACCTTGTGTAATGCTAATAACATCAGGGGGTAAGACTAAGCTAACATTGTCCGCCCCCATCGTTACGGGAATAAAATAAAGAGTTCCAAACCCATTCTTGCTAAATGTGCTGTGCATTTAGTATTTAACGATTGCACGGTAGGTTAATGTTGTTTTTCCTTCTGCAGGTATTTTGACCTGCCATTGTGCCAAATGACTGTTCACTTTGGTATGGGGGACGCTTTCGGATAATATAGTCCAATCGCCACCGATAGGCTCCTGTACTGTTACGGTAATTGGCTCTTTTTTAGCATTTTTTAGCGTAATTTCAAATGCAGTCCTGTATTCACGATCTGATGCTTTTTTGAAATCCGTCTGCTTTTTATCTGCTGTTACATCAAAAGCACTACCTAATTTTAAACGAACAGTTTCATTTTTAGCGGTATGGTCAATCGCGTCTTCACCGACAAACTGAGCATTGCCTTGACTGTCTTTCTTATATACACGCATGATGCCTTTTGGTAAAGGCATACCCATTTTAGCGGCCTCTGAGTTATCAAACTCGACAAAAACATCTACTTTCATCTTAGAGCCAATCTCTCCATATTGACTGTGGTAGTAGTAGTCAGCACCGCGTAACAGTAATGATTTCCGAGCAGGAATATTGCTGGCAGATAGCAGCGCAACTTGTTTCGTTTGGTTTTCTGCAATAGTCGTGGGACGATCTAATCGATATAAATGATATTCCAATAACCCTTCTTCTGACATAGGTGCCGCTGCTTCTGCCATCATTACATCATCGCGCATGCTTTTTGCTATTGGTCTGATGCGACGCTGGACTTGATTAACATCGCCAGCGACTAATTGTAACTTAGCATTTTTGTAACTTGCGCCACTGGTATTATTGAGCGTGACCCAACCAGATAAGTCTAAGCGGTCTTCGTTAGCATTAAGCTCTGCCACATAATCAGCCTGCCAACTCAATCCACCTGTCAAATAACTGAGCTCTACTGTTTGGTTTTGTACACCTTTATTATTTACTTGGGTGATGAGTGTTGGACGATCGCGTAAGTTTTCAGGAACATTATCATAGACAATCCTACCAGGAACGCCAGTTTCAATACGATTGCCAATCTTCAATACCACACCATTATTAACGGATAAGACGGTCGCAGTTTCAGATGTTTCAGCACCTGTGGCAGGGTTTGTTTTTACTATGGTTACAGTCTTGCCAACATATTTTTCTAACATTTTTTCTGGTGTTAGTAAGTCATAGTCAAAGTTTTGTTCGAGCAGCGTCAGACTACCTGGTGCATTAATACTACGTAATAGTGCTGTTTCTGGCCTTATTTGCGCACTTACATCGCGCAGCGCTATGGCGCTTAATCCTTTATCAAACTGAACTTTTCGGACATCTTTGATGAGTGCTAGATTGCTATTATAGATAGTAACTGCGACGCTTTCTTGATCTGACAATGTGCTACGATATTCTGTCATGCCGTCAAGTGCATAACTTGGTGCTGAGATCAATCCGATTAAGGTTAAAATCGCTAGGTGAGGTCTAAGAAACATAATAATCTCCAAAGTTGCGTAGCTATGCACAACGATTGCATCTATATGACGTTGACGCCTTCATTGCTTAACATTGTAATTAATTTAATTAGCGGCAGACCAATCAGTGCATTAGGATCGTCACCGATCATACGCTCGATAAGCGCGATACCCAAACCCTCCGATTTCGCACTACCTGCACAATGATAAGGTTGTTCCTTAATTAAATAGCTTTCAATTTGCTCATCCGTTAATTGTCGGAACTTGACCAAGTAAGGGACTACTTGTGCCTGCATATTACCTGTCTCAGCATTATATAAACACAACGCGCTATGAAAAGTCACCTCTTTACCACGCATTAACCGAAGTTGTTTCGTGGCATTTTTATGATTTAATGGTTTGCCAAGTTGATCGCCATCTAAAGTAGCTACTTGATCGCAACCGATAATAAGCGCATGTGGATATTCAGCACCTATTTTTTTTGCTTTTTCTTTTGATAATCGTAAAGCAGTATCTTGAGGTTTCTCACCAGCAAGTACTGTTTCATCTACATGTGGTGATACGGTATGAAATGGAATTTGTAATCGTTGCATTAACTCTCTTCTATAAATAGAGGAGGAGGCTAGGATAATGGCTTGCTTCATATATTTAATCTATTCGTATAAACAAAAAAGTCGACAGTGAATGCTGCCGACTTTAAAGGATAGGCTAATCAACCGTAATCTTCGCAATTAATCAGGTTGAATCTCTAACAATGTTTCGTCTGGTGTGACATTGTCACCTTTTTCAACATTCAGAGCGACTACGGTACCAGATGTTGATGCTTCAATTTCATTTTCCATTTTCATGGCTTCAATGACAAGCACAGCGTCACCAGCTTTAACTTTATCGCCAATATTGACTTTCACAGCAACAATGGTTCCTGGCATAGCCGTTGTGACGCAGCCTTTATGACTTGGGCGAGGGCGTCCACTGCCACTTGACGATGGTTTTTTTCTCGCATTAGCACCGTTACTGCTATTACCATTATTAGGCAACTCAATTTCGCTGAGTGTTTCGACAAGTACTTCTTCGGCGACGCCATCAACCGTAACATAGATTGGTCGTTTTTCTACACCTTCATGCCCCGTTCCAGTGAGTTTAATATGGAACGTTTCACCGTGTAATGTAATGTTGAACTCATCTGGCGCAAAACGTGGTCCACTGGCATGTACATCTTCTTTTGACAGTAATTTTTCAGGCACTAATGATTTGGCATTACGTTCTTTCAAGAAGGTTTCACCGATGTCAGGAAACATTGCATAGGTCAGCACGTCTTCTTCACTTTTTGCAATCCGCTCCACATCACTCGCCAGTTTTGCCATTTCTGGCTCTAGCAAATCAGCAGGGCGGCAGGTAATCACTTTTGCATCCCCAATCGCTTGTTTTTGCACGTCAGGGTTCACATCTGCAATTGGTTTACCATATTGGCCTAAAAAGTAATTTTTTACTTCATTGGTAATGGTGGAATAACGTTTTCCAGTTAATACGTTTAAAACGGCTTGTGTTCCTACTATCTGAGAAGTTGGCGTCACTAATGGAGGATAACCTAAATCTTTGCGTACTTTAGGTATTTCATCCAACACAGCATTCATTTTGCTGAGTGAACCTTGTTCTTTTAGTTGGTTGCTTAAGTTTGAAATCATGCCGCCTGGTACTTGGTTGACCAAAACTCTTGTATCCACACCGGTATAACTACTCTCAAATTGCCAGTACTTCTTACGCACCTCTCTAAAGTACTCACTGACTTCTTGCACGGCTGCAATATCGAGACCTGTGTCGTACTCTGTGCCTTGTAATGCGGCAATAATACTTTCTGTTGTAGGGTGGCTAGCACCTTCACTGAAAGCAGAGTTGCAGGTGTCAATCATTGTTGCGCCATTTTCTACGCCACGCATCAAATTGATGCTTGCTAATCCAGATGTTGCATGACTATGTAAATGAATAGGGATGCTGACAGCCTCACTAAGCGCTTTAACCAGCTCTGCTGTTGTTTGTGGTGTTAACAGGCTAGCCATGTCCTTAATGGCAAGTGTATCGCAACCCATAGCTTCGATTTCTTTTGCTAATGAAACAAAGTGCGCAACATCGTGTTTTGGGCTGGTTGTATAACTAATTGTACCTTCTGCTATTTTTTTTGCTTTTTTCACTGCCTCAATAGAGGTTTTCAGGTTCCGCATATCATTCATTGCATCAAAAATACGGAAAACATCAACACCATTATCAGCAGACTTTTGCACAAATGCTTGAACGACATCATCTGAGTAATGGCGATAACCAAGCAAATTTTGGCCACGGAGTAACATCTGAATACGGCTGTTAGGAAGTGCTTTACGTAGCTTGCTTAAACGTTCCCAAGGATCCTCTTTCAAAAAGCGCACACAAGCATCAAATGTTGCACCACCCCATGCCTCAAGCGACCAAAAACCAATCGAGTCTAACTTTGAACAAATAGGTAGCATATCATCGGTACGTAAACGCGTTGCGATCATACATTGATGGCCGTCACGTAAAACTAATTCTGTAATGTTAATTTTTTTCATGGTTATAAAGTCTTCGTTAATTAATGCTTAAATGCCTTCATGGGCTGCAATAGCAGCCGAAATTGCAGCTGCTATTAATTCTGGTGGCAGCTCTACGGCATAATTCGTTAGTTCTGGATGCGATTCCACGAAACTGGTATTGAAGCTACCCAGCCTAAAATCAGGATGATTCAAAATCTCTTGATAATATGGGACCGTTGTTTTAACGCCATAAATAATCATATCATCTAGTGCACGCTTGCCACGTTCAATCACTCTTTCCCAGTCAAGCGCCCAAACGACAAGTTTGGCACACATCGAATCGTAGTAGGGCGGAATCACATATCCAGAATAAATGGCAGCGTCCATACGAACACCTGGACCACCAGGCGCATAGTAGCGTGTTATTTTACCAAAGCTAGGTAAGAAGTCATTTTTTGGATCTTCTGCATTAATCCTGAACTCCATTGCAAAACCACGATAAGCAATTTCACTCTGCTTGTATCGTAATGCCAACCCAAAAGCGATACGAATTTGTTCTTGGACAATATCAACACCAGTAATCGATTCGGTAATAGTATGCTCAACCTGAAGTCGTGTATTCATTTCCATAAAATAGAAACGATTGTCAGCATCTAGCAAAAACTCCACCGTGCCAGCGTTACGATACCCAACCGCTTTAGCCGCTTTAACAGCTAAATTACCTACATGTTCTCTCTGTGTTTTAGAAAGTTGAGGCGATGGTGCAATCTCAATTAGCTTTTGATTACGACGCTGAATTGAACAATCACGCTCAAAAAGATG
>JBFIDU010000074.1:0-8191 GCA_041603755.1 Methylophilaceae bacterium | reverse complement strand
TTTAATGCAAGATGTAAGTCATTTGCTAAACGCAGTTGTCTTTCAGCAGCAGTTTGCATGGCCTGCGTAAAAAAGCCCATTCGATTGCGACCAGAGTTTTTTGCGGCATACATTGCTTGGTCAGCATTTTTCAGCAGCGTTTCTTTATTTGTTGCGTCATAGGGGTAAAAGGTAACGCCTATGCTTGCTGAAACATAAACTTGTTCGCCGTCTAACAGAAAGGGGTGCTGGAGGCTTTTTAAAATGCATTCAGTTACACGATAAACGTTACTAATATCCTCTAGTTCGCTTAGAATAATAGTGAACTCATCCCCTCCAAGTCGAGCAACAGTATCGCTCTCACGGGCACATTCTCTAAGCCTTGCAGCTGTGATTCGTAGCAACGTGTCTCCCATGCTATGACCTAAAGAATCATTTACATCTTTAAAACGATCTAAGTCTAGAAATAACAATGCTAAAGGAATCCCTGTTCGGTTAGCTTTTTTAATTTCTTGATCTAGCCGATCATTAAACATGTATCGGTTTGGTAATCCAGTAAGCGGGTCAAGATTGGCTTGTGACCAGATAAGCGCCTCTGCGGCTTTTTTCTGTGTCATGTCGGTGAAAACAGAAACCCGATATTTTAGAGAGAGGTCTTCGTTAAATACAGAGTTAATCGTTAACCAAACAGGGAAAACTTCTCCATTCTTTCGTTTAGCGAATAACTCGCCTTGCCACTCACCTTGTTGCGCGACCTCTTGAAGCATTGACTCATAAACGCTGGGCTCATGTTCAGGGGATCTTAAAATGGATGTTATTTTTCCTTGAATTTCTTCTTTAGAATATCCTGTGATATTGCAAAATGCTGGATTTACATCAATCACTTTTCGATTGACATCAGTAATGATGATTGCTTCTCCACTAGCAGCATAAACAGAGGCAGCTAATTTTTGTGACTCTTCGGCAGCTTTCCGCTGTAGTTCCCGGTCAAAGTTATTGAGGGCGAATGTAATGTCGGCCGTCATCTCATTAATTAAGGTGATAATCTCTTTATCAAAAGCATTGATTTGTGTGTGGTAGACACAAAGCACAGCAACAGGTTTGTCACCTCTGGTAATAGGGCTGGCGCACATTGAGTTCCAGCCACTGGCTATTATTTTATCTTTCCATGCCAAAATTAGATCATCTTGAGAAATATCGTTGCAGACGACAAACTTGTTTTCTCTGAGCGCAGTGCCAGCAGGGCCCTGTCCTTCGGGTCGGTTTTTATCTGTGGTTAGGTTGAGGTTATCAAGATATTCAAGATTATTACCATGCATAGCAACTGGATTTACCTCGAGCGTTTTTTGGTCCAATAGGCCAATCCAGGCCATACTAAGACCACCTAGTTCCACTGCACAGCGGCATACCAAAGGGAATAATTCCTCTTCGCGTTCCATACGTAAAATTGCTTGGTTAATCTCAGAAAGTGCTAGATATAATTGACTGAGTCTTTTGATATGTTGTTGGGCTTGTATATGTGCAGTGATATCTCGTGCAACGCTAGAGGAGCCAATAACTTTACCTTCATGATCTAAAATCGGTGAGATGGCAACTGAAACCTGAATTCTGTCACCATTTTTATGTATGCGGGTAGTATCAAAACTCTCAACATGTTCTCCTTGCTGAATCTTGGTCAATATTGAATCTTCTTGATTCTCTAGTTCAGGTGGGGAAAGCGCTATGATGTGCTGACCAATCATTTCATTTTCACTGTAACCGAATATTTTCTCGGCACCTTTATTCCAGCTTGTAATGATTCCCTTAAGATTTTTACTAATAATGGCATCGACGGAGGATTGCACGATTTTTTCATATTGTTGCGCTTGTAATTCTATCTGCTTGCGTTGAGTAATATCATGTGCAATTCCAAGCACACCAATGAGATTGCCTGCATCGTCGAACATCGGTGTTTTTGTTGTCTCAACCAAAGCACGATGACCATCACTGGCAAAGGTAAGCCACTCTTCATTGGTGCTTGGATAACCTAATTCGATAGCTTTTTGATCATGTGCTCTAAAAAAATCCGCTAACTCGCGATCAAAAAAATTATAATCAGTTTTTCCAACAATCGATGACTCACTTGCACCTAGTAGCTTCTCGCAAGCGGGATTGCACGCAAGGAAGACTCCTTGCGGATCTTTGAGCCAAATAAGGTCGTTAATGGTATTGAGTATAGTCTTAAATTTGGCTTTTGTTGATTGAAGCGCATTTTCTTTAGTTACTCTCTCAAAGACGCTATTTTTGATGTAAATATAAACAATAGTTCCTAATCCAATTAAGTAAAAGAGTTTTGCGAGAGGTATCAGTATGTCAATATAGTGATCATTTAGTGCTGAATTGATTACTTTGAGTGTTTCGCTTATCAAAAAAAGCACAAAGGAGGAAAATATCAATTTATTGATACCGAAATTTAGCTTTTTACAGCTGTAGATAGAAGCTAAGGCCAGCCAAATGCAACTGTTCAGATGGAATAGCCAGTTGTGCCATGGTTGACTTAAGTGAGTTGTGGGATGCGTTTGTAAGGTAAATACCCACCAAAGACTAATGAGTATAAAAATTGAAAATGTAAAGACTAAGCTTAATTTCAAGTAAGTCTGCCAGACTTCTTTTTCATAAAACTGGTATCTTAAGTAACTCGCTGCAATTAAGATGAGCACAACACTGTTAATAAGGTGGGTGAACCTAATCAATAGATAAGTAGAGACTGAAGGATTGAAAGTATTTATGTCAAAGAGCCCGATGCCTATAATGAGGCATTGACTCAAAATGCCCAGACCAAAAGCCCACATTAGCCATTGTTCGTGCTTGTAGGAATATACTTTATATCTGGTTTTTGCGAATAAAAATAGAAATAGAAAAATGATGCCGGCTGTAATATAGCCAACTGTATTAATTTCGTATTGTCCGTTCCACCCAGTAATCTTTGCTATGAATTCAAGCGGTGTAACAACTGCATCTGGTAACATATAAAGCATTTCATAAGGTATGTTTTTCTTTTTTTTGAATTAAAATTTAAACATATAGCAAATGACACGCTGTTATTGCACCGTAAATCATTGTCTTGCTGATAATTTAATTACTATTTGTTAAGTGACGTAGGGTTTAGGTTCTTTCTGGTAATATTCTTTTGACAGAATTGAAAATAACTACAGCTAGAGCACCTACGAGTATACCTAACAAACCGTCGAATAATATAGCCATTACGTTTGTGAGTAAAGTGCTATTCGCTGAAATGTGGTTGCTTATTTCTAATGCGTATTCATTAAGATGGTGTAATACTGGAATGCCATGCCTAATAATACTGCCACCTACCAAAAACATCGCAGCCGTGCCCACGATGGTGAGGCCACGCATTAGATAGGGTGCAAGGGTTAAGATGATTTGGCCTAGCCTCCTTTGCATTTGTTTAAAGAATCCTTGGCCTTTTTTGAGTAATAAATGCAAGCCAACATCATCCATCTTAACGATGCCTGCTACCAGACCATATACAAAAATTGTCACGCCAATAGCAATCAGTGAGACGACGAGCACTTGCTTGAGGAAAACAGAAGCAGTGACTGTGCCTAATGCGATGACAATGATCTCTGCCGATAAGATAAAGTCGGTACGGATGGCACCCTTGATTTTATCTTTTTCTAAAGCCATTAAATCAACTTTGCTATCTTTGACTGCATTCTTTAGCTCTTGTTTATGCGTTTCCACTTCTTCATCGTCTTGAAGAAGTTTATGCGCGATTTTTTCAAAGCCTTCAAAGCATAAAAAAAGGCCACCAATCATCAATAGTGGCGTGATTAACCAAGGAATAAAATAGCTAATGGTAAGCGCAGCTGGTACAAGGATCAGTTTATTGATGAAAGAGCCTTTGGCTACTGCCCACACCACTGGCAGCTCTCGTTTAGCATCAACACCAGATACTTGTTCTGCATTGAGTGCCAAATCGTCGCCTAACACCCCCGCTGTTTTTTTAACGGCTATTTTGGTTAAAACGGAGACATCATCCAACATGGTGGTGATGTCATCCAGTAAGACTAATAAGCTACCTCCAGCCATTATTCCCTTTCGTTAGTTGCGTATTAATACTGTTGAACAATTTTAACCAATAATGATAGAATCTGCCGATGTTATCGAGAAAATTATTCCGCTGGGCACATAAAATCGCTTTGTTTGCGATTGTATTTGCGTCTTTAGCACCGAGTATTTCTCATGCATTAGCCAATCAAAACGGTACGCAAGGCTTTATGCAAGCGATTTGCGGCGTTGGCGGTCAAAAGCTCTATATTCAAGTAGTGACAACAAAAGGCCAGTCGATCCAAGCGGCCTTAGATACAAAACCTGGGTCACAACCAGTTTCTATTAATCATCATTTAAATCATTGTCCGTTTTGTACAAATCCAAATACTAGTGTTGCCATTGAGCCACCATTATTACCATTCATTAAGCTTTTGGTTATGCAAGAGCAGTATATTGGTACTGTTGCGCAGCTTATATTCTCAAGTTTTTCTGTACTCCCACCGCCTGCACAGGCACCCCCGCAGCTTTAAATAAACTGAATATTTCTAGGTTAGCTCCTTTTAAGGAAGCTAATAATTAATTTGTACGCGTTTATGCGCGCAATAACAGTTTTTTTAAGGTGAATTGAACATGATATACATCCAAATTAAAGAAGTGATGAAAGCCAAACGTTTGGCTTGGGGACGCAAAATCACACTGTCTGAATTAGCTAAATCTACAGGCATTAGCCGAATGACCTTGTCTCGTATGATTCACAATAAAGGTTATAGCACAGTAACAGATCACCTAGATAAGTTGTGTGCTTATTTTGAATGTGAGATTCATGAATTGATTAAATATGTCCCAGACAATCAATCATATTTACAAACAGCATAAATAATCAATTTAAAGAAGTAAGGAATTTGCAATGAAATTAATAACTTGGCAACTAGGAATAGTTACTTTATTTGCGCAAATGAGTATAAGTGCTTATGCAGACCATATTGCTTTAGAGGTGATTGATGTAGAAGGGAAACAGATTGAAGGTTCTGTTACCCAGCCAAATATCAATCAAGCTCGCGAAGAGATTAATAAAACCGCTGGTGGCGTAACAGTGGTTGATATGGAGCAAGTAAGAGAAGGCCGGACTTCAAATTTTGCCGACACACTTGGCTTAGCGACCGGGGTACTGGCGCAGTCACGGTTTGGGGCTGAGGAAACAAGGCTTTCAATTCGCGGTTCTGGCATACAACGTACGTTCCATGGCCGTGGAATAAGATTGATGCAAGATGGTATACCGGTCAATTTAGCTGATGGTAGTTTTGATTTTCCAGCAATTGACCCAATGGCAACAGATTATATTGAGGTTCATCGTGGCGCTAATGCGTTGCAATACGGCTCTAGCAATCTGGGTGGTAGTGTAAATTTTATTTCTCGGACAGGCTACACAGCTCCAAAGTTTGAAGTGCGGACTGAGGGTGGTAGTTATGGATATTATCGCCTCGGTGTTTCAACAGGTGGTGTTGTAGATGATGTAGATTATTTTGTCACCGCCAGCAAATACCATAGCGATAGTTTTAGAGATAATGCACAACAAAGTGCTGATCGTTTAACTGGTAATATTGGCTACAAGATTAATGATCATATAGAAACACGGTTTTATGTTGGCTACGTGAATAATGATTCGCAGCTTTCCAGTAGTTTAACCAAACAGCAACTTAAAGAAGACCCAAGGCAAGCGACTGTAACTTCAGGTCCTTTAGCTGGACAAGGGATTAGTGAGCGTGACATTAACTTAACACGGATTGCGAATAAAACCACTTTTCAATTTGACTCCAGCAAGTTGGAGCTTGGAGCATTTTATTCACAAAAAAGCCTATTTCATCCAATCATTGATTTATTTGTTTTTGGTAATGATTCTATCGGGGTGATTGACCAAGAAACCGACGACTATGGCTTGTCCGCAAAATACACCCATCAAGGTCATTTGTTTGGTTATGGCAATGAGTTAATTATTGGTTATATTCCTACCTATGGTGAGGTTGATTATAAAAATTTCAGAAATGTAAATGCAACGCGCGGCGCACTCATTAATAAACAAAGACAGCTAGCCAGTAACCATGAAGTGTTTGTTGAAGACAGGCTGAGCTTGACATCAGATTTAACCTTCATCGCTGGGCTGCAATATACCAATGCAAGACGTAAGTCTAATGATGAGTTGATTCGCCCAGCTACAGGTGATCAGAGTTATGATGCACGCTACAATGGCTTTAGTCCTAAACTAGGTGTGTTGTTTCAACTCGAACCAGCAGTACAATTATTTGCAAATGTGTCTCAAAGTTTCGAACCGCCAAGCCACGGTGAGCTTAACCTAATTGTTACTGACGCACTAAAGGCACAAAGAGGGACAACATTTGAGATAGGTACGCGTGGTAATAGTCAGTATGTCGATTGGGATGTTGCTCTATATGAGGCACACCTAGATAATGAATTGTTGCAAGTTGGAATAGCTGGATCGCCTTTCGCTACTGTGACTACTAATGCGGATAAAACAATCCATCGAGGTTTAGAACTCGGCCTAACAGCACGTTTGCCCTTTAGTTTGGAGTCTAGAACGAGTTATTTGCTTAATGACTTTAAACTGGACGGAGATGCAACCTATGGCAATAATCGCTTGCCAGGTATCCAACGTCAATTGCTACGTTCAGAGTTACTGTATCGCGGCAGTCACTTTTTAAGTAACTTCTATTTTGGTCCAACCATCGAATGGTCACCTGAGCGCTATAACGTCGATTTTGCAGAATCATTATATGCGGATAATTACTTTATCTGGGGCTTAAAGGCAGGCCAGAAAGTAAACGAGCATTGGTCATGGTTCCTAGAAGGGCGAAATTTAGCCAATCAAAAATACGCAGCATCAACTGGTATCTCAAGAGACTTGAACGGCGCTGATACAGCCACATTTTTACCAGGTGATGGAAGAACCGCTTATATGGGTGTTACTTTTACCTATTAAATGATATGGATATGATGATGAGAATAATTAAATTAATGCTTATAGGATTATTGCTTTTAGTTAATACAATAACCAGTTATGCCCATGGACATGACAAACCTCACGACATGCAACAGTCTGACAGTTTGGCAGTATCCGTTGCTTTTGATGCAGTGGGTACATTATGGCAAGTAGCAGTAAAAGATGGGTTTGTTATCGTTTCATCGAGCAAAGATTTTGGCCAAACCTTTTCAGAGCCTATTCGAGTTAATGCAGAAAAACAAAACCTCACTGCAAAGGGAGAGGTGCGGCCTAAAATTGCGCTTGGTCCAAATGGTGAAATCTACGTTACATGGATGCAGAATTTAACTAAACGTTTTTCAGGATACATTTGGTTTTCACGCTCATTAAATGGTGGGAAAAGCTTTGAGAAGCCAATTATTGTGCATCAAGATCGAGCTGAAATAGGTCATGCATTTGAGGAGTTGTCAGTTTCACCAACAGGAGATGTGACTGTTGTTTGGTTAGATGCCCGTGATTTAGTGGCTGACAAAGTTGCAAATAAGAAACGAAGTGGCAGCTCAATTTATTATGCGATTTCTCAAGACAATGGAAAAAGTTTTTTACCAGAAAAAAAGCTAGCCGACTATTCTTGTGAGTGCTGCCGTATTGCTATCACAACTAAACCTGATGGCACTGCTATTGCGATGTGGAGACATGTATTTGCGGGTGGCGAACGAGATCATATGATTGCTGAGATACCAGCACTTGGTAAAAAAGCCAACCTAAAACGAGCGACTTTTGGACATTGGAAGATTGATGGATGCCCACATCATGGTGCTGCGATAGAAAGTGGAGGAGAAGGTGCTGATTGGTGGGGTTATCATATGGCTTATTTTGATGGTAAGGATAAAAATCCTGGGCTTTATTATAATCGCATGGATGGTGTAGCCTGGGTCGGTACAACAGCTAAACAATTCGGCAATCATGCAAAACAAGCGAGACATCCTGCTATCTTAGCAATGGGTGAACAAGTCTGGGTAGCATGGTTAGAAACACACGAAAAAAATGATAAAAAAGTAATGACTATGCATTCCAATGACGGGGGTAAAACATGGTCAGACACGATTGCAGCATTCAACACAAATCAACAAGTAGATTATCCGCAATTGCTAAAATTTAAAG
>JBFIDU010000073.1:0-8191 GCA_041603755.1 Methylophilaceae bacterium | reverse complement strand
ATTGCAAGAAAAAGCGATTATGCGTATCGAGGCGCCATTTGGCAGTTTTCATTTAAAAGAAGACTCGAATAAACCGATTGTCTTTGCGGCAACGGGTACAGGTTTTGCGCCTATCAAAGGTATTATTGAGCATATGCTCTACAATGATAATCAAAGGCCGATGACCTTGTATTGGGGTGGTCGCAAACCAAAAGATTTATATATGGATGATTTATGTAAGCGTTGGGCTCAGCATGTACCAACGTTTACTTATGTCCCCGTGTTGTCTAAGCCAGAGCCCGATTGGGAAGGGCGTACTGGATATGTGCAGCAAGCCATCACAGAAGACATCCCTGATTTAAGCGGTTATGAAGCATACGTGTGTGGCTTGCCCAATATGGTAGATGATGCACAGAAGCAATTTGCGGCACATGGATTAGCGCAAGATGCTTTTTTTAGCGATGCGTTCACTTTTGCGCTGCGTTAAAGATCTTTGTTAGCTAGTTTTTTTCAATTGTTCTAGGGACGCAAGCATCGCTTCATCACCAGAGGCATCTGCTATCTTGACTATTAGTCCTGCTTTAATTGCTTCTTCTGCAACTCTTGCGTGGTTGACACAGAGCGTTACATGCTTAAGCCATTCGGCTTCACCGGCCATGGATAGTAAATAGCGCATAGCTTCAGAGCTGGTGATGACTAGGGCCTGTACTCCACCATCACGAAAAGCTTGTGCGAGTACTTCACAACTTGTTTGCGGGTTGACGCGTTGGTAACATTCTGCAAAAGTGACTTGTGCGCCACGTTCTGTCAGTGTGTTGGCCAATACATCTCTACCACCAATGCCACGTACAAGCATGACTTTTTTGCCTTCCATATCCTGCATTTCAGGTAGCGATAGTAATGACTCACTATCAAAGCGGTTTCCACTCGGAATTAATACGCTTTGAATGCCAAAGTCTTTTAAAGTTTGTGCTGTTGTTGGGCCAATTGCTGCAAATTTTAGGTGGCTTGGGATGCCATGTGCTAGCAGACGCGGCAAACTGTTTTGAACAGCATTGCTACTGATAAAGAGTATCCAGTCGTAGGTAGCAATATTTGAGATAACTGCTTCAAATTGGGAGTAATCATCTAAAGGTGCTATGTCGATGAGTGGGAAAGAGATGACATGTCCACCAGCTTTTTGAATCAATTGTGTCAGTTTCGTTGCTTGCGCTGGTGGCCTTGTAATTGCTACGCCGATATTGCGCAATGGCTTATCGGTACCTTCGGTCATTATTTGACGCCGTCCAGCTCAGCCAAAATTTTGTCTGCACCCAACTTGATTAATTTAGCAGCCAACGCTTTGCCGATGGCCTCTGCATCTTCGGCATCTCCAGATATACTTTCTCTGAGCATTTTCTTACCATCGACGCTAGCAACAAAGCCAATCAACGTTATAGTGCTGCCTTGCTTAGTTGCATGTGCTCCCAGTGGCACGGTACAGCTGCCAGCCAAAGCACGGCTGAAACCTCTTTCCGCTTCTACGCATTGTGCTGTTCCTTGATGGTTGAGTGGTGCGAGTATGTCAATAAGGTCAGTTCTATCGGCTTTGATTTCAATGCCTAAAGCACCTTGACCCACTGCTGGAATGCTGTCCTCGACAGCAATGTAGCCGCGGATACGCTCACCTAATTCCAATCGAATTAAACCAGCAGCTGCAAGAATAATCGCAGCATATTGTCCTTCATCCAGTTTGCGTAAACGTGTTTGCACATTACCACGGAGTGACTCAATCTTTAGATGCGGAAAACGCGCTTGAATCTGACTTTGACGACGTAAACTGGAGGTGCCAACGACACTTCCATTCGGCAATGCAGCCAATGAGTCGTAATCATTAGACACAAAAGCATCCAATGGATTTTCACGATCACATGTTGCGACCAATGCAAAGCCTTCTGGCATATTCATCGGTACATCTTTCATGCTATGCACAGCTATATCAGCACGACCATCCAATAGCGCATTTTCTAGCTCTTTGATGAAAAGCCCTTTGCCACCAATATTCGCTAATGGCTTATCCAAGATTTGATCACCTGTGGTGGTCATACCTAAAATCTGTACGTCACAGTCAGGGTATAGCGCTCGCAAACGTGCTTGAATATGCTTAGCTTGCCACATGGCGAGCAAGCTTTCACGGGAAGCGATGACTAGTTTTTTAGGTGTTATTTTGTTTGCAGTATCATTCATCTTCGAGATTTTAGCATAGCCAGCAGTAGATAAAGTGCTATTAAAATAGGTGAATTTTAGGGTAAGCTAACGGATTGCTGCGCTTTGCAGGTATTTAGTGGCAAGGTATCAAGAAGTGATTTGCTTAAGTGAATACACTTTATTTATTTTGGGAGGCTTTTATGCAATATCAATTAGATATTTTTCTTACATCGTTAAATCAGTTTTGGCTTCAATTGGTGAATTTTGTACCGAAGTTATTGGCCGTTATCGTCATATTATTCCTAGGCTGGCTGACAGCCAAATTAGTCAGGACTGGTATTAAACGTATTTTAGAATTGATTCAATTTGATAATTTTGCCCAGAAATCCGGCCTGGAGGCGTTCATTAGTAGTGGTACTAAAAATGTTACCTTGAGCGGTATTATTAGCCAAGTGATGTATTGGCTCGTTATTATTATGTTTGTGATCACTGGGGCTAACACACTAGGATTAACTGAAGTGGCTGATTTGCTAAAGGATTTAGCTGCCTATTTACCACGGATTATATTAGCGATTTTAGTGATGATCTTTGGTACGCTACTCGCAAGATTTATCAATCGATTAGTATTTGCGTGGTTGCATAGCATTAAATTTGAGCGTGCTCTAGTAGTGAGTACATCAGCCGAGTATGGTATACAGATATTAGCTTTATTCGTTGCGCTAGAACAATTAGGTATCGGCGTCCAATTGATTCACTCATTATTTGTGATTGTGTTTGGCGCTATCTTCTTCGCACTAGCATTGGCATTTGGTTTGGGTGGTCGTGATTGGGCAGCTAAAGTGATTGAAGACTTAAGTAAAAAGCCTAATAAAAAACAAGATTAGTCTTAAGGCTTAATACTAAGTCTTACGGATTAAATGTTGTTGCCTACGGCTTACAGCAATGGTATCGGGCACGCCTTTTAGCAAGGCGTGCCAATGTAAATCACCTTTCTCATCAGGCCTTTTTTCATAGCCGCTGATATGTTGCTTGGCAACTAAACAGTTGCGATGCAAGCGTATGAATAATGTATCAAATTCTGCTTCCAAGTTTGTTAGTGATTCTTCAAGCAAATACTCACGCTCAACTGTTCGAACAGTTATATATTTTAGTTCAGCCCGGCAATAAAGAACCTCTTCAACTGGGACTAAAATAATACGGCCACGCTCATGAATGCTTAAATGACTGCGTGCATTTTGCTGCAGGGATTTAATGGCTTCCATTTGCGCAGCTGATGCCATCGGCTTCAAAGCTCGCACTTTATCTATCGCCGCAATTAGCCTTTCAATACGAATCGGCTTAAGTAAATAATCTATAGCACTCACATCGAATGCTTTAATCGCATACGTATCGTAAGCAGTAGTAAATATAATATATGGTTTTTGCTCCAGTTTTTGCGCATGTTCGGCTGCCTCAAGGCCATCCATTAGTGGCATGCGAATATCCAGCAACAATAAGTCTGGCTGTTCAATAACAGCTAAATCGATTGCTTGCTTACCATTTTTTGCTTCTGCAACCACCACTACATCAGACAAATCGGAAAGCAAGTCTTTTAATCGGTTTCTTGCCAGTGTCTCATCGTCTGCAATCAGAATTTTCAGCTTCTCAGACATTAGCGTTTCTCGTAGGGTAAGCGCATGGTTATCGTATATTGGTTGTTAATTGTTCTGTGTTTGATTGATGCTTCTAAATCAAAATGCAGCGCCAAACGCTCCTTGATGTTTTTGAGCGCCATTTTATTGCCATCATGATCATTATTTTTGGTGTTGCAAGGGTTACTTATTTTAATCATTAACTCATTTTGCTTTTGTTCGATGATAATAGATATTTCACCACCTTCTGGGATAGGCTCTATGCCGTGATAAACAGCATTTTCAAGTAAAGGTTGTAGGATGAGCGGTGGAATTAATGCATCCATTGGTGCTTTGTCTATTTGCCAATTTAAGACCAAGCGCTCCTCCATGCGCAGGCTCTCAATACTGAGATATTGTTTACACAGTGCAATTTCATTTGCCAGTGGAACTAGATCTCTATTTTCTGCCATCAAAACACGGAATAAATCCGCCATGTCTTCGAGTGCGGTTTCGGCTGTTTTAGGTTGACTGCGAATCAATGAAAGTACCGCATTAATACTATTAAATAAAAAGTGTGGCCTGATTCGTGCCTGTAATGCTTGTAAACGTGCTTCGGCAATGGCTGGGGAGTAAGCACGTTGTTGTAAATTGAAATAATAAATGACAATTGCGGTGGTTACACTAGATAGAACTATACTTCGATAAGGAATACTCACTGTGTCAAAGGTCAGATAAATAGTAAACAACATGGCGATGAGTGTTGTAATACTAATAACAACCAATATAATGACAGTAATACCTTGCCAATAATTGAGCTTTATTAATAGTGGATATAGCAAATAGAGCGTTAAAATACTTGTTAATAAAATAGGCTGGATCTGCATAGAAAGCTCAGCGATCAATGGGGGCAAATCGCTAATTTCTGCACTACGCAACATCGCCGCCAGTAAGCCAAGCAAATTAACAATGACCAAAATGCGTAGTAAAACACCTAGATTTTTTAGATTGGGTAAACGACTATTTTTACGCACAATAGCTTCTAAGTTAAAATATCTATGAATATTACATCTAAGTGTATTATTATTAAACAGTTTTTCAAATTTACCTTAATCAAAGTAAAGCTAACAGTACAGTGACATCTAAAAACAAACAAACGAGCTCATCTCTCAATGCAAAAAACGAAGCATGGTCTGGTCGATTTAATGAGCCAGTAGCCGAGCTTGTTAAACGATATACCGCATCAGTCAACTTTGATAAGCGCTTAGCTGAATATGACATTCAGGGGTCTATAGCGCACGCTAAAATGTTGGCTGCACAATCAATTATTTCAAAAGAAGATTTTACCGCCATAGAAAAAGGGCTGGCCGAGGTTGCTGGGGAGATTCAGTCTGGGCAGTTCGAGTGGCTCTTGGACTTAGAAGATGTACATCTCAATATTGAGAAACGTTTAACCGATAAAATAGGTGATGCAGGCAAACGCTTGCATACAGGTAGAAGCCGTAATGACCAAGTCGCTACTGATATCCGGCTCTGGTTAAGGGCAACTTGCGATGATGCAATAGTTAAAATCCAACAATTACAGTTGAGCATATTAGACTTGGCAGAGCAGCACACAGATACCATCATGCCAGGGTTTACCCATTTACAAGTGGCCCAGCCTGTTACGTTTGGACATCATTTGCTGGCCTATTACGAAATGCTAAAACGTGATGCAGACCGCTTGGCTGATTGTAGAAAACGCATCAATCAGTTGCCGCTGGGCGCAGCAGCCCTAGCTGGGACAAGTTATCCTATTGATCGTCCCATGGTGGCAGAACTGCTTGGATTTGATGGGGTGTGTGAAAATTCATTAGATGCCGTGTCAGACAGAGACTTTGCCATCGAGTTTACTGCGGCAAGTGCTCTGGTGATGACGCATTTATCTCGCTTTTCCGAAGAGCTAATCTTATGGATGTCACCACGCTTTGCATTTATCGAAATTGCAGACAGGTTTTGTACTGGCTCCAGCATTATGCCGCAAAAGAAAAATCCTGATGTCCCAGAGTTAGTGCGCGGTAAGACTGGTCGTGTTAATGGTCATTTGATTGCTTTGCTTACATTAATGAAAGGCCAGCCACTCGCTTACAATAAAGACAACCAAGAAGATAAAGAGCCACTATTCGATACAGCGGATACTTTATTAGTTACATTAGAAATTTATGCTGACATGTTGCGTGGTATTACTGTGAATAAGGCGAATATGCGACAAGCAGCTTTTGAGGGATATGCCACAGCAACTGATTTAGCAGATTATCTGGTAAAAAAAGGCATGCCATTTAGAGATGCACACGAAGTCGTTGCACTCGCAGTTAAGCACGCAGTAGAAAAGGGTTGTGACTTATCAGATTTAAGTCTGAATGAATTACAAGCCTTCAGTGACACTATCACTGAAGATGTCTTTTCTGTGTTGACGTTGGATGGTTCCGTCGCGAGTCGTAACCATATAGGCGGCACAGCGCCACAGCAGGTATTAGAAGCTGTTAAGCGGGCAAGACAAACAATAAAAACCTAGCATGCCATGAAGCAACTATTCAAATACACGCTGTTAATCTTAATAGGCTTGTTACTGGCCAATCAGGTTAATGCAGAGCTAGATGACTTAAATCTGTTTCATCAGTGGGAAGATACCGAGCAGAGTATGGTTTGGCCACTTCTTCCTGATGAGAGTGTAGCGCAATTAGCGGCCAAGTTTTACCCCAAGCGACCTGATATGCAGCGTAAATTTATTGTCAAAACTTTGCAGCTAAACAAGGACAGTATACGCATTAAGGCGGCAGATACAAAACTTTCAAAAATTGAAGCCATCAAGATTCCTGATCTAGAATCACTGTCTGCTAAGGCTGGATCAATCAAGCGATCATCCAAAAAAGCTGATGATCAATCGTTGCAACTAAGCTATAACATTAAAACCACAACAGAAAAAGCAAAAGATATTCTTAAGCACATTCCTGCGCAGTTGGTTCAGGAATATGAAGCGTTACTGGAACGAAATGCTTTTTTGAGAGAAGAACTAGAAAAACTAAATAGGAGGATTGTTTTTTTAGAGAGCAAGCTTGGTGAGTTAAAGCTGATATTGGATAAAACATTAACCTTACCAGTAGCACCGAAGCCTCTTAAAAATCTGGATGCTGTTAAAAAAACAGCACCCAATAAACAGCCAGCTGCATCAAAAGCACCTTTAAATCAATCCGCTGAAGTGGTGCAAGAAGCGCCAGGCTTTTTTGATTTCCATAACTGGCTGTTATGGGTGGCTTTGGTAATTATCGCTTTGTTGTTGATGATAGCTTCCTACCTGTTTAAAAAATATCAAGAAAGAAAATACAATCAATTAGTTAACGCAATCAGCCAGCAGAATCAGGTCAGAACGTTTAGCATTGGTGAAGCTGATGACGGTTTTGAAGAGGGTACGCTCACCTCAACGACACTGAATAAAGATACACAGGTAGAAGAGCACGATAGTGAATCTATTTTGCGCGAAGCAAAAATGCTGATGGCGCAAGGCTCAGCAGAAGATGCTATGGAGCATCTCAAATGGGCAATTAGAGCAAAATCAAAAGTAGGGATTAATGTTTGGCTATACTTATTAGAGGTGCTTAGGCAGCAGAACTTAAAACTCGATTTTGAAAAATTTGCTTTTGAAATGCATCAAAACTTTAATGTGATGACGCCTTTGTGGGAGCAACGCACTGTGCCGATGGTGGTTGCGCAGAGTTTAGAAGACTTCCCTTATATCGTTAAGTTTTTAACGACAAAGTGGCCTAACGAGAAAATTATTTCGTATTTAGAGAAACTGATTCAAGATAATCGTGGTGGCGAGCGCTCTGGTTTTTCGCAAGCCGTTATTGAAGAAATTTTGCTGTTAATCGTTGTGTTAAAAGCACGTCAATATCTTTAATCCAAAAACATCGCTAACAAATCATTGAGATAGCGTTGACCTTTTAGCGTTGGTTTAATCGTCTGCAAATTCTTTGTTAGCAACCCGTTATCTACTGCCTGCTTTATTACATTTTGTAGCGTGATCAAAGGTAGCCCTGTCCGCTCTTGAAATAAATCTACATCAAAGCCATCGGTCAAGCGGAGTGCGTTCATCATAAACTCAAAACCTAAATCAGATTGTGCAATCTCCCATGTATTGTCGACTGCATTGCCTGCCTCTGCTTGTTCCATAAATGCTTTGGGGTGTTTATGGCGTGTTTCACGGGTGATTTTATCGTGGTAGCTCAGCTTACTATGCGCACCAGCACCTATACCCAAATAATCACCAAAAGACCAATAATTCAAATTATGACGTGCTTGGCTTTTGGGTTTGCAAAAAGCAGATGTTTCATAATGCACATATCCGTTGTTAGCCAGGAAGCTTTCTATCTTCTCTT
>JBFIDU010000072.1:0-8233 GCA_041603755.1 Methylophilaceae bacterium | reverse complement strand
TGTCACCAGTATGTCAGGCCAAACAATAGAAGTGCTGAATACTGATGCAGAGGGTAGGTTGGTTTTATGTGATGCGTTGACGTATGCAGAGCGATTTGAACCAAGTACGGTTGTTGATGTGGCAACCCTAACCGGGGCGTGTGTGATTGCGTTAGGTCAGCATGCCTCTGCGGTCTATAGTAATAAAGACTCGCTCGCACAAGAATTATTAGACGCAGGTAAAGCGTCTCATGACCGTGCGTGGCATATGCCACTTTGGGAAGATTATCAGTCTCAGTTAGATAGTAACTTTGCTGATATGGCTAATATCGGCGGTCGGCCTGCAGGTAGTATTACAGCGGCATGCTTCTTATCACGTTTTGCTAAGCAATATGACTGGGCGCATATGGATATCGCGGGAACGGCATGGAAATCAGGAAAAGCAAAAGGCGGTACAGGACGGCCTGTACCTCTGCTAACCACTTTTTTGATTAAACGTTCTGAAAACGCTAAATAGTCAACATGACCCAAGTCATTTTTTACTCAAGTATTACCGATAAAGGTCTTGCCTTGCTTACACTGATACAACGGGCACTTGCAAAAAAAAATTTAGTGACGGTGACAGTGCAGAATGAAGCGCAGGCGCAAACGTTTGCCAAAGTGCTTTGGGAACATGACAAAACAAGTTTTTTACCAAATGTGCAGATAGATGCGCAGCTGGCAAAGCAAACGCCAGTTGTTTTTGATTGGCAACAAAATGAGTTGTGCCATGATGATATTTTGATTAACCTAACGCAGAAACAATTAACAGTATTTAGTCGGTTTAGACAGTTAATCGAGTTGGTAGGGATGGATGATCTCGACAAAGAGCAGGCGAGGGAGCGTTTTAGATTTTATCGAGATAGAGGTTATCAAATAAAGCACTTTGAAGAAAAAGACTTACTAAATTAAAAGGCAATCATCTTTAATTATTTAGGTAGAAATTGTTTTGGCAGAGAAGAAGATACCCGTACTAACGGAAGTGTATAACCCTAACAAATCGACTAAGAGCAGTGATGCTACTTCGTCGGTTGTGATTACCGATGAGTTGCTGGCAAAAGTGATTTCACAAATCAAGCCAAGGCTAGAGGCTGAAATTACTGACTATGTACTAGACGAACTGAAAGCCGAGATAGGTAAGGCACGTAATGAGATTCTATCTTCTACGCAAGACTTTATCGATCGCACAAAAGCCGACCTTAAAACTGAGTTACCCAGCATGTATCAAGAAAGTGTCAGACTTGCACAAGTCAATTTGACCGATAAGTTTGCCGACATGCATGTAGATGCAAGTGCAAAATTTGACGCATCGCTATCACAAATTTCTGAAGCAGCTATTATCTCAGCAGAATCAGATTTACAAGCGCGTGTTGCGCAGGCATTTGATAATCATATGCAAGAATTTCAGCCCGTAGCACTTGCAAAAAGTCAGGCACTACTAGAAGTGCAATTAGAAAAAGTGAATACTGAGGCTCAGGAGTCGCTATCGCAACAATTGCAGGTGTTCCAACAGCAAATGTTAGCGCAACATAAACAAGATTTAGCCGATTCACTTCAAGCAATACAGCAATCAATACAAGCCTCCGCAGAAGAGTCATTTCGCAATGAGCTAACTGTATTACAGAAAAACATACTCGATATTCATCAAAAGCAGTTAACTGAATCGCTAGATGGCTATTTGCAAATCGAGGGCGAAGCAGCTGAAAAAGCGCTCCTGCAAAAAGTTCAAGAAGAACAGCAAAGGCTGCATGCTGATTACCAGCAAATGTTGGCAGAAGAAATGGCTAATGCACTGGAAACCATCAAGCAACGCGTAGATGAAAGTACCGTTGAACAAACTGATTTAATGTTTACGCAAGTTGGTACCATCCAGCGAGAAACATTTACTAAGCTGCGGCAAGAATTCAATGATGAAAAAGCCGCTATATTAAATGCAACCAGTGAAGAGATCAGGGTTGCGTTTGCAGAGCAAATGACGGCGCAGAGTCAAGAAATCAGAGAGCAATTTCTGGCACAGGTAAACGCGGATTTGCCAGAGGTGCAAGCGGTACTAGACGAAAACATACAAGCCATATTGTCTAATACGATACCTGATATGGAGCATAGCTTACGTGAGCAACTAACTGCGGAGCTGAAGCAGTTACTATTAACTGTTAAGTTTGTGCTACCAGAAAACTAATCTTCAGAAATAAGCGCTTCATAAGCATCTGCGCTCAGGAAGTGGCCAGTATCATCAGCGTTAGTAGGTTCAAATTTGAAAATCCAAGCCTTATATGGGTGATCATTGATTTCTTCTGGCGAATCGACAAGGCTTTCATTAATCGCTGTTACAACACCATCCATTGGTGCGTGCAAATCAGAACCAGTTTTAACGGATTCCACAATACCACATGGTTTAGTACTTTGAATGTTGGTACCTACTTTGGGTGGGTCGAGATAAACTATATCCCCGAGTAAATCCTGAGCATAGTCTGTAATACCAGCTAACCAGCCACCTTCAGGTGACTTGATTACCCACAAATGTTCTTTTGTATAAAACAGATCCGATGGTGATGTCATGTTGTTAGTAAGCTTTGCAATCAATAATGCTTATATTTTCTCATAATGTGGGACTTTATGGCGTATGAAAAATGAAACAATCATTTCAAAACTTAATATTTTTTTTATAAAAGAGCAATAAGTTGTTGACTTGTATATTTTTTGTGAATAACATAATTCATAAGTCAGCTTTAACTTAAAAGGTTTTGTGTGAAATCAGTGCTCAAAAATTACGTGCTGCTTGTCATGGCAGCAACGCTAGCATTCTTGCCTGTGCAATCTGTGTCCGCAAAGACAGATAAGCAAAAAAGTGCGCAATCCAGTACAAAAAAGAAATACATAAAAAAAGTAAACTACAAGCCTTCAAATTCACATAAAGAAAAACTAGAAGATATCGACTTAGGCGAAGATTACGATGGCAGTATCGAACCGAATTTTTCATCGAATAGCCTGCTAGTAGTTAATCAAAATACGGGCGAGATTAAACTCTCTAAAAACGCAGAAGTACAATTACCAATCGCATCTATCACCAAACTCATGACAGCAATGGTCGTGTTAGATGCAGATTTGCCAATGAGCGAAATGGTCACTATTACTAGTGAGGATCTTGATCGCATTAAAGGAACAGGATCAAGACTTCCCATAGGCACAACCTTTAGTCGAGATGATATGCTTAAATTAGCATTGATGTCCTCTGAAAACCGAGCAGCCTATGCACTTTCACGTCATTATCCCGGTGGACGATCTGCTTTTATCCGTGCGATGAATGCGAAGGCACTTTCTTTAGGTTTAATGCACACGCAGTTTTCAGAACCAACAGGATTGTCACCACAAAATAAATCGACCGCACACGATCTATATCAGTTAGTGGCAGCGGCATATCAATATCCATTTATCCGACAAGCCACAACAACAACAGAATACGAAATAACAATTGCTGGCCGTAAGCGACCACTGTTATATAAAAACACCAATGTTCTGGTGCGTAAAGGAGAGTGGAATATTGGACTATCCAAAACTGGTTATATTAATGAGGCAGGGCGCTGCTTAGTGATGCAGGCAACCGTCGCAAATGAGCCGCTGATGATTGTTTTATTGGACGCAGCTGCTACGAATAAACGGACTAGTGATGCCAACATGATCCGTAAATGGCTTGAGCAACATCATAGCGATGCGCCAGTACAAGTAGCAGAGCAGTTGCCAGTACAGCCACATAACCAACAAGAAATTGCAGAGAATACTGTTACTGAAGATGCTGGGTTGCAACCAAAACTGATGATGTCGCAGAGTATTTATGATGAGCGATACGAGCAGTGGTTATCAGAAATGGAACAACATTAAATAGATTTTATAAAAAAGCGAGCTGATTAGCTCGCTTTTTTTATGTTTATTAGTGCTCTATAATGTTGTTAGACGCTAGCTTTCTTTGTCTTTGTGGTTGTCTTCTTAGGGGTTGCTTTCTTCTTAGCAGGCGCTTTTTTAGTGGTGGTTTTTTTAGTCGTCCCTTTGGCTTCTTTTTCTGCTAGCAAAGCAAGTGCCTCATCCAAGGTAACTTCTTCTGGCTTCACGCTTTTGGGCAATGTCGCACGCACTTTTTTATGTTGCACATATGGGCCATAACGCCCATCGAACACCTCAACACGTCCTTCGCCAGAAGGATGCTCACCCAAATCTGCCAATGGTGCTGGGCCTGCATAGGCTTGCGCTAGCAATGCAACAGCACCAGCAAGGTCTATCGTAAAGACGTTGTCTGTTTTTGGAATCGATTTAAATTTACCATCATGGTTAACATAAGGCCCAAAGCGACCAATGTTCGCCACAATTTTTTTACCTGTTTCAGGATGCTGGCCTAAATCCCGAGGCAATGAGAGTAGCTGATGTGCTACATCCAAATTGACTTCAGCATAGCTAATATTCTTAGGTATGCTGACACGTTTCGGTTTCTTCTTTTCACCTTCGACTGGCATGCCGAGCTGAATATAAGGCCCGTAAGGACCCACCATCAGGTAGATGTCATGACCACTTGCATCATCTTTGCCTAATACGACTGGGTCAGTGCTATTAGATTCTGTTGCGCCATTTAAGCTACGTTTGTAGTCACATTTTGGCTCGTCGTTGTAGCCTGTACAACCAATAAAAGTACCATAGCGGCTCAGCTGCTTTTGCAACTGCTTGCCACATTTCGGGCAATATTCATCAATCAGCTCATTACCAGGTCGTTCAACATCCGCCTTGCTTGTCACTTGTTGGTTAAATCCTTGCCAGAATTTATCCATCACTGGAATCCAATCTAAGTCACCTTCTGCAATATCATCCAGCTCATTTTCCAGCTTGGCAGTAAAGTCATAATCGACATATTGGGTAAAATGTTCCGTCAAGAATTTATTGACCACACGACCAACATCGGTTGGCGTAAAGCGTTTTTTGTCCAAGACGACATACTCGCGATCTTGTAATGTACTGATAATACTGGCGTAAGTAGAAGGACGGCCAATGCCGTACTCTTCCAATGTTTTTACCAAGCTTGCTTCACCATAGCGTGGTGGTGGTTCGGTGAAGTGTTGTTCACCGTAAATTTTATCTACATCCAGTACTTCCCCTGCATCAAGCGCAGGTAATTTTGCTTCGGCATCATCGTCTTCATCCGTATCAGAGCCTTCTTTGTACACACCAATAAAGCCCGGGAATATCAGTGTTTGCCCACTAGCACGGAATAGATTGTCTTCTTTGCCTATGCTCAAGTCTACGCTTACCGCATCAAATACTGCTGGTGTCATCTGGCTGGCGACGGTGCGTTTCCAAATCATTTCATAGAGTTTGAATTGTTCATCATTCAAATATTGCCGCACTTTTGCTGGTGTACGGGTCACATCCGTTGGGCGGATGGCCTCGTGCGCTTCTTGTGCGTTTTTAGATTTGTTTTTATAAACGTTGGGTGTTTTGGGTACGTAGTTCGCATCAAAATTATTTTTGACATAATCGCGAATCTGCATCAATGCTTCTTGTGCTAGGCTAATGCCATCAGTACGCATATAGGTAATTAAACCCACAGTGCCACTGCCAACATCAATGCCTTCATAAAGCTGCTGCGCTATACGCATAGCGCGGCTGGTGGTAAATCCTAATTTACGAACCGATTCTTGTTGCAATGTAGATGTGGTAAACGGGGCGGCAGGGCTACGTTTACGTTGTTTTTTCTCTACACGGGCGACTGTCGCTTTTCCAGCGCTTTCCAATAACAATTTGCCGACAATATCAGCTTGTTGGTCATGGTTGGTAACGGTAAATTGCTCTACCTTTTCCCCATTTAGCTGAATTAGTTTGGCGCTAAAGCGATGATTATGTTTCAAAGCATCTAAATGAATGCTCCAATATTCTTGACTATTGAAAGCCTCAATTTCTAACTCACGTTCTACAATCAGGCGTAATGCTGGACTTTGTACCCGGCCTGCAGAGAGGCCGCGACGAATTTTCTTCCATAATAAAGGCGATAAATTAAAGCCGACCAAATAGTCTAAAGCGCGGCGGGCTTGCTGCGCATTGACCAGATTCATGGCGATATCACGCGGGTGTTCAATTGCATGCTTTACCGCTGTTTGCGTAATCTCATTAAACTCAACACGCTTAAGCGTCTTATTTTTTAGAAGCTTCTTATCCGCTAGTATCTCTGCAATATGCCAGGAAATGGCTTCGCCTTCACGGTCCGGGTCGGTTGCTAGGAAAATATTATCTGCTGCCTTTACCGCCTTCGCTATCGCATCGACATGCTTTTTATTGCGGTCGATAATGTCATACTTCATCGCAAACTGACTCTCAGGATCAACAGCCCCGTTTTTCGGAATCAAATCGCGGACATGACCATATGAAGCCAACACTTCAAAATCTTTTCCAAGATATTTTTTCAGTGTTTTGGCTTTAGAAGGTGATTCAACAATGAGTAAATTTGACATGTAAGGTAGTAAAAAAATGTAACTTTTTTAAATTATGGCTTAGATAATAGCAAGCAACTGTCACGTTGCACAATGAATTAGTCGTTATATAAGGTAAAAACAATGCAAATTAGTATTAATTTCGGCTAAATTCAATTCGATTGCCCACTTCATTCACTATATTGAGGGCATTACCAGCACTTTCAATATCCCCAAACAATGGGTCTTCGTCAGTGGCCAATGATTGGCTCAAGCCTTTAAAATCATATAAATTGGTATCCGCCAAATGCGAAGGCTCAATATTGCCGATGGCACGGAAGATATTATTCACACGTCCAGGCTGCTCTTTTTCCCATGCGGCCAGCATTTCTTTCACTTTTACCCGCTGTAAATTCTCCTGGCTACCGCACAAATTACACGGGATTATCGGGAACTCCATGCCTCGTGCATAGGCTGCAATATCTTTCTCACTGCAGTACGCCAATGGGCGAATCACAATATTCTGCTTATCATTGGTTGCCAGCTTTGGCGGCATGGCCTTCATCTTCGCACCGTAAAACATACTTAAAAATAGCGTTTCTACAATATCATCACGGTGGTGGCCCAAGGCAATTTTATTTGCACCCAATTTTTTAGCCGTAGTGTAAATCACACCGCGGCGTAATCTAGAGCATAAACTGCAAGTGGTCTTACCTTCAGGAATCTTTTCTTTCACCACAGCATACGTGTCCGCTTCTACGATGCGATACTCCACGCCCAGCTGCTCAAAATACGCAGGCAAAATATGCTCAGGAAACCCAGGCTGCTTTTGATCTAGATTCATCGCAATCAATTTAAAGCTAATCGGAGCACGCTCTTGCAATGCCAACAACATCATCAGCATGGTATAGCTATCCTTACCACCGCTCATACACACCAACACCGTATCGCCATCTTCAATCATATTGAAGTCACCAATCGCCTTCCCCGTCGCGCTAATCAACTGATTGCGCAACTTTAGAAAGTTATTGCTCACGTTATCTGGATAGTGTTTGATTTTCATAAGCGGGGGATTATAGCGTAAAAGCAAATATTTGCTATTTAACTAATTGAATTGTAGTTAATTTTGACTATTGAAGTGCTGATTAAGCGATGCGGCTAAATTGATTTATAGAAAACCAAGCACATTGTCGATATTTTAATTATTATAAGAAGCTCATTTGGTTCGGTGCAGTCGTAAGCGATTAAATTTGTCTTATAAATTAATAGACCTGCCGCCATCCACTGCCAGCACATGTCCTGTAATAAAAGGCGCATCTGCGGCAAGGAATTTAACGGCATTGGCGATATCAGATGGGTTGCCGATTCTTTTGAGTAGAGTTTGTGAGATGACGCGTTTACGGTAAACCTCATCAAATTCTTGATTATCTTCTGGCCATAATACGGGGCCAGGTGCAACAGCATTGACACGCACATGGGGGCTTAGCTCATTAGCTAGTGATTTAGTCAGTGTTGTTAATCCTGCTTTGGCTACGCTATAAACCACATAGCCTTTTTTGGGGCTTTCGATGTGCATGTCAGTAATGTTGATAATGCAGCCTTTGTTTTTCTTGAGTTCTTTTGCAGCTGCTTGGCATAAAAAAATAGGCGCCTTCAGGTTGCTACCAATCAGGTCTTGCCAGTTATCTTCGTTAATATTGCCTATCTCTGTTGGCTCATAAGTAGAGGCATTGTTGATGAGAATGTCTAGTTGGCCAAACCGTTTAATG
>JBFIDU010000071.1:0-8326 GCA_041603755.1 Methylophilaceae bacterium | reverse complement strand
CAGAATGCTTGCACCTGTGTTCTTTTAAAATGCATTATTTGTTCATTACGTACATTGTTACTTCAAAACCAAAACGCATTTCTGTAGCTGCTGGTGTTGTCCACATAATATTTCTCCTTGTGTTAGTTCCGAACTGACTTCATGTCTTGTTCGTATGATTCTATTATCCATGTTCAACAAAAATATACCCTATGCCTGTTCATGAACTCAGGGTCATTAAATTCATGAATGACCTATGCAGTTAATTGTGAGGCTAGTAAGTATTAGCTCTTTGCTCCGTAGCATCGGCATCTTTATCGTTGCGTTTTCTGCATAAATTGCACCATATCATCGAGTAAAGTACTGCTTCCTCTAAACGGCTTTGCTAATTTAGCAACCATATCCACATGTCCGTAACTTGGATATTTTACAACTTGAACTTGTCCATTTTTTTCCTCCATTGCATTTGCTAAATTAATTGAGTTTTTTGGCCAAACAGTATCATCTTTAAGTCCAACCAAAAGTAATGTTGGCTGGTTATCTCCTGTTACAAAGTTGATAGGTTGCGATTTCCATCTAGTTTCTTCTGGCCCAAAAATATCTTTCAAACGATTGGACTGTAATGGCAAAAAATCATAAGGACCGGCAAGCCCGATAAAAGCGCGAAACTGGTTAGGCTTTAAATCAACTGATGCCAAATAGTCTTTATTCAAATTTAACATCATGCCGATATGTGCGCCTGCTGAATGTCCCACCACAAAAATATTCTCCGGATCACCGCCATAATCTGCAATAGATTGTTTTACCCATTGACCAGCGCTCACAGGGTCGTGCATAAACTCAGGAAACTTAACGTCTGGAAACACCCGATAGTCTGGAATGACCGTTAAATAGCCTTTTGATGTAAAAGCCTCAGCTACAAATAAGTAGTTATCTTTATTACCGGAGTCCCATCCGCCACCATAGTAAAAAAGCACAACTGGTAATGGTTTATCTTCATTATTTTTAGGGATATAGAGATCAAGTTTTTGGCGGTCTAATTTGCCATAAGCGATATTCTCTTTAATGTTGTACTGATCTGTAGGGATAATTGAGTTTAATATTTTAACGGGAGAGCAGGCGCTCATTAGTGCTGCAAACAATCCAATTGTGGCCCGTTGCAGGGTTGACCTGAAATTAATATCCATAAATTTTACTATCCTAATCAATGTTGCATTGTGCTGTAAGCATCACGCTATATATGCAAATCAATCGTTAAGTTGCAGCGATATCAAGCTATTGCAGGGGGCTACATAAAAACGGCTTAAAGCCTTTGTATGTCAAATAGAATTGAGGATAGTTCTCATATTTGTCTGATTTTTATCAGCAGACTAAGGAAATTGGCAGGTCATGCAAACGCTTGACCAGCATATAGAGATTACTTCGTGAACCACAGGAACAAGTCTTGAACTGCTTATCACGCATTAAACCCAGACTTGTTCTATTGTCAGCGCTATTTGGTTGGAACGGTAGGCAACTTCTCTTTTTTCGGTTTTTTTATTTCTTTATTACTTTTCTGACCTTTTCCCATGATATTTCCTTAAATGATTAAAGACTCCCCTATCATAGGCTTATGGCAAAATTAAAGTAAATTACTTTGTATGCTTTGGCAACATTCTGACGAGCGTATTATCGCGCATCACATAATGATGAAACAATGCGGCAACTGCATGCAGCCCTATTAAATAATAGCCAACCACGCCACCTGTTTCATGAATCTCTTTAAATAAATCACCTAGCGTTTTATTCTCGCCCATGAGCGCTGGTAACTCTAAGCCAAAAAAAGGAATAACCTTTCCTTTAGCGCTTAACATTAACCAACCAAGTATTGGTAAACCAATCATTAATAAATAAAGCAGTCCTTGTACAGCTTTTGATAACAAATGTTGCCATTTTGGTGGCGTTGGTACGATGTCAGGGCTCTTTGTTTTAACAATAAAAAATAAGCGCACCCAAATTAATATAAAAACACAAAGCCCAAGCATAAAATGCCACATTTTGAGTGCTTCACGCGGGTCACTTCCTTTAGGGTAGATTTCTCTTAACTCAATGCAAGCGTAAACAGCCACTATCAATAAAAACATCAACCAATGCATCGTAATAGAAATTGCACTGTAGCGACTTGAATGTTGTGTTAACTGCATAAGCGACTCCTCCGCATGGACTTATTATTGACAGCATTTTATATTGCTTCATCAACTATTTTAACCATTATTTCTTCCACTTCTTTACCTATCTTAACTAGCGCTGGATCTTGTGATAGCGAGGCAAGCATAGCTTGTGGCTTAATAAACCCAATTTTAGTATGTCCATACTCTGTATAGACAGATATTCTGCAGGGCAATGCCATATTTAACTGCATATCTGTCGCTAATACTTTTGCAGCTTGCGATGGATTACATACCTCAAAAACTTGACACTGCCCTTCAAACGTAACACCTTTATTGCGTAAAGTAGCGCCTAAATCATGCACATGTAAAACGCCAAATCCATTTCTGACAACCGTAGATTTAAGCGCATCGGTGGTCTCATTAAATGTTTTACTTGTCTCTTTGATGTAATACATAGTTACCTTATAAATTAAGTCCTCGTGAATAAAATCAATCTATTTTCCGTAATCACATTAAAACAATAGCCACTATTGAAATAACAATTGATAATTGTTTAACATAGAATAAAACAAGATTCTGCTCGGAATTATTTGAGTGGTAATAAAAATTTTGCAATCGCCAGCAACGTCAAATTCATTCTTAATAATGGCTTTCGTAAAGCATATCCAATAACAAGCGCGCCTATCATCATCAATTTAGGTTGCTGCTTCGCTTTTTGAAAACCTGCATAGCATTTATCAAAAAATTTGATAGGCTTTTCAAATGAGTGTGCCAATGCTTTAACCTCATCTCGCTGTTGGGCAATACGCATGATCAAGTCAGCACGCCTTGCCTTTAGATGCTGTTTTTTCATTCCTCAACTCTCAAAGCAATTCTGTCTTTCATTATTTCTGCCAAACTTGCTGAAAATAATTTGGGTCTTGATTTGCCTTTTAACTGACGCATCAAATAGATTGCCAGCGCACCAGCCAGAATAAAATACAAAGTAGCGATTAAACCAATGGTCAATAATTGATATTGATCCCAAAAAGCGATGATAATCAACAGTGTTATTAAAACCACACCTAAAAAAAAGAAAAACAGCATAAAGAAGCTAACAAACGCTAACCTCATTATCCTTAATCGATCTTCTTCTAAATCAACGGCAAGTAGCTCTAACCTTGTTTGTGCAAGGTCAAGCAACGTATCCGTCAGGGTTTTAATTGAGTTAATCAGTCCCATTGCAAGCAATGATTAATGACGGCGAGATGATGTTAAATATCCGATTAAAAACCCAACGCCACCGGCAATAATGGCAGACTTCCAAGGGTTTTCATGTACATATTCATCAGTCACTTTAGCAGCTTCTTTAGCTTTATCCACCAATGCCTCTTCTGCTTCAATCAATCTTGCTTTTGCGGCATCAAGTCGCTCAGCCATCGACGCACGTAACTCTGCTAGCTCTTTACTCGTTTTGCCAGTGGTTTCACGCAACATTGCTTCGGCATCAGCAACTACTGCTTTAACATCTTTAACTAACTTTTCATTGTTTGTTACCATTACAGCACTCCTTTAAAGTTGAACTTACATAAAACAAATCATACAAGCTAAACATTAAATGGTATGTACGTTCGAACACCTATACGGTGATGAGATTAAATCTTATTAATCATCTTTAGATAGAGTGATTCAACCTTTTCGCGTGCCCAAGGAGTTTGGCGCAAAAACTTCAAACTAGATTGAATACTTGGATCATTGCTAAAACATTTGATTGGGATGTATTGAGCCAACTGTTGCCAACCAAAATGGTCAACCAAGGCAGTTAGCATCATCTTAAGCGTGATACCGTGTAATGGATTTTTGGGTTGAATATTAGTTGGCATTGATGACATAAGCGGATGATAACTGGAATAAACCAACAAGGGTTAAGTTAACAAACAAAAGCCCGCTATTTCAGCGGGCTTCGTTTTTACGTAGCATTAAAAGAGGGTTTAATGCTTAGCGCAAATTGGGCAAGTACATCCAAACTGATGAAACGGCCAGAAAGCTTGCACCTGTGTTCTTTTAAAATGCATTATTTGTTCATTACGTACATTGTTACTTCAAAGCCAAAACGCATTTCTGTAGCTGCTGGTGTTGTCCACATAATATTTCTCCTTGTGTTAGTTCCGAACTGACTTCATGTCTTGTTCGTATAATTCTATTATCCACGTTCAACAAAAATATACCCTATGCCTGTTCATGAACTTACTATGCATAAAATCATGAGTGCCGCATCAGTTTTATCACTTCTCATTTTTCAAAGCATCGTTGTGAACCATGCGCTTCGATAACCATCTTATATTTTTTGCATTTTCTTACCTCATATGCCACCCATTAATATTGTTTGGTTCAAGCGTGATTTGCGTGTGCATGACCACGCTGCACTTTCAAGCACACTAAAAAATGGGCCTATACTAGCGCTCTACTGCTGGGAACCAGCCATGTGGCAAGCAGAAGATGCCTCATTATCACAGCAAGCCTTTGTGGGTGAATGTCTCAAGTCACTGAGAACAGCCTTAAAAGGACTTGGCATTACTATGCATATTTCTTCGATGGGCATTATTGAAACCCTGACGTTTCTCATACTAAAGCAACCAATCGCATCGATACATAGCCACGAAGAAACAGGTAATTTAATCAGTTACGGCATTGATAAATCAGTAAAAGAATGGTGTAAAACTCATCAAGTAGAGTGGTATGAGTATGCTCAAAATGGGGTGGTGCGTGGGCTTAAGTCACGCGATGAATGGCATGCAAATTGGGAACTTCACATGCAGGCAAGCCAGCAAATATTACCTAATGTGCATAATAGCCAGCCTATCATTCAACTGCCCAAACAAGCTGTCACTAGAGCACGTGGTGAAGACAAACCACTCCGCCAAATTGGTGGCAGGGAACAGGCACTAGACTTACTCAGCAGCTTTCTCAAAAATCGGTCAAGACGTTACCGTGGTGGCATATCTAGCCCGATCAAAGCCAGTGAGGCAAGCTCCCGATTATCCCCATACATTGCATGGGGATGCATTTCAATCAGAGAGGTAGTGCAAGCATGCCGTAATACAGTAGCTGAGCGACGAACTGAAGGATTGCATACCAGAGACCCACTGATATTAGGCTTAAGGAGCTTTGAAAGTAGACTGCACTGGCACTGCCATTTTATGCAGAAGCTAGAAAGTGAGCCGACACTTGAACAGCAACACATGCACAGTGCGCATGCTGGTATAAGAGATGAGCACTATCAGGACATCGAATCCAAAAAGCGATTGATTGCATGGTGCAGTGGGCAAACTGGTTGGCCGCTTGTTGATGCGTGCCTTGCTATGCTGCGACAAACAGGCTGGATTAATTTTAGGATGCGCGCCATGTTGATGAGTTCTGCCTCCTACTTACTCTGGCTACATTGGCGAGAAACAGGTCTGCATCTAGCACGAGAGTTTGTCGACTATGAACCAGGAATACATTGGCCACAAGTACAAATGCAGTCTGGATCTACAGGTATCAATACACTCCGCATCTATAACCCAATCAAACAGGCACAAGATCAAGACTCACGCGGGCAATTTGTGCGGCAATGGATTCCAGCATTAAGACAGGTACCCGATACATGGTTGTTTGAACCGTATCGAATGCCAAAGAATCTGCAAATGCAATATGGTTGTATGTTGGAAAAAGACTACCCACTTCCGTTAGTGGATATCCAACAAGCCATGCAGCAAGCAAAATTGCACATTGCAGCAGCCAGAAAAAATCATCGCAAGCAGGATGAAACAAAAAAAGTCTTACATAAACATGGGTCAAGAACCCGTTCCAGAGATACGCAAAGACAAAAAAAGAAGCCCACAAAAGCACCAGCCCAATATTCACTTTTTTAAACTTACTTGACTGAATAATTTAAACCAATGAACAAAACAAACATCATTAAATGGGATGTTCCTAATAATCAAAATGCGCGTGATAACGATATGATCCAGTGGTTTGCGCGAACGAATAGCAAAACATCACAATCCCTTACAGCAAACTTCAGAGGCGGACGCAAACAAGCTCTAATCAAGCTTAAATCTGTTAATGGTGAAACATATGGTCAAAGCAGAAACTATCTCAATGGCGATGTAACACATTTATCTCCTTATCTGAGACATGGGTGCATTAGCATTCCAGAAGCAGTCAACGAAGTGCGTGAACGGTTTGGCAATCAAGCAGAAAAGTTGCTTAATGAATTTGCATGGCGTGAATACTGGCGAACAGTGTGGTATGCCTATGGCGATGCCATCATGCATGATATGCAAGCACCTAAGGTAAAACTGTACTTTAACGAGTTACCTGGTGACATTCAATTTGCATCAACGGGATTACCCTGTATGGATAGCTTTATCTCAGAGCTTGCAGAGATTGGTTATCTGCATAATCATGCCCGCATGTGGTTGGCCGCTTACATAGTCCATTGGCGACGCACTGATTGGCAACTGGGTGCACAGTGGATGCACGACCAACTACTCGATGGTGACTATGCGAGCAACCATCTTTCATGGCAATGGATAAGCTCAACTTTCAGCCACAAACCCTACTTTTTTAATCAAGAAAATTTAGCCAAATATACACATAATCAATACTGCAAATCCTGCAAAGCACAATGTCCGTTTAAAGGTAGTTATAGCGAACTCGAGCAACGACTATTCGAGCCAAGCCAACAACTTGCCAGAGAATATACTATTGATAAAACAGCTGATGTCGACATACAAGAAGGCGATGAAACTTTTGTTTGGGTACATGATGAAATGCTTAATAGCGAGCACTCACTATTGCAACTCCCTCATAAAAAGCTATTTATTTTTGATCCTGATTACTATCTAAATTGGTCAATACTGAGGCTACAATTTATGGCTGACTGCTTATTAGAAATGCCTGATGTAAGTGTTTGGATAGGTAAAACAAGTGCTGTACTTGCACACTTAAAAACCCAGCATATCATCACCCAAGACACCCCAAACCAGCAACTGAAACGATTAGTGGCTGGCTATGCAATCACTTGGCGACCAGAGGAAAAAGTATGTACCAAGGCATTAAGAAAAGAAGACGTTAAAAGCTTTTCGAAGTTTTGGAAAATAGCATCGCAAGATTTTATTGATAGTGCAGCAAAGTCTCACCCATTTATTCGTCATCGCAATTAAAGCAGCAACTATTCTGCATCGCCATAGTCCTAGGAGCATGAAAAAAATGCAACTTGAAGCACTGAGTATTTTTTATGATGGCAAATGTCCGCTTTGCCTAGCGGAAATTCATGTACTCAAAAATAACAACCAACAGCAGTTACTCAAATTTATAGACGTACATGACAATAATGCATTAGGCCAAACGATTAGTTGCGATCTAGCCTTAAAAGCAATTCATGCGCAACTAGCCAGCGGTAAAGTGATTAAAGGGCCAGAAGTTTTTAAAGAAGCTTACAAGCGCTCTGATCTAACGATCATGAAATGGTTATTTTCATTTAAACTATTCCAAGGATTGTATGCCGTTTTCTACCCATTATTTGCTAAATTTAGACATCAGATTTCAAAGCTGATTGGGCCAATTATGTTGAAATTAGCAAAGTATAAATACCCTGAATCATAGTCTCATACAGCAAACACAAATTAACCAATCAAAAGAACGCTTTCATGAAATCTAGCAAACGGATTGTTAATGCCAAAAAGCTGCTCAATAGCAAATGGACGGCTGTTAATCCAATCAATAAAGAAAAACACTTTCTTGTCACAAAACTGATAACACCAGGAACAATAGACCAAACTATCGAGTTTATTGAATTAGAAGCGGTCTTTACTAAACGCTGCCAAATCTTGCCATGGCAAAAGCTAAATGACAGTGAATTATGGCTGCAAGGCTGGGATTAAAACTTCGCTAACATGACAATTAATGCTTAAGTTTTGTCATGCTATACTCGCCAAAACTTCAACATTTAACAACTTCAGCAGATTAACAATATGGTGCAATACAACCCAAAAGACTGGCTAACCTTTATCTTCCGCTTTCATGAATCTGATACCTTTCGGCAACTGATTCCGATGATGATATTAATTGGATTTTATTCAGGTGTCATTGCTTACCTTGAGATTGAGTATTGGCAACTTTCCGCACAAAGCCATGTTAAAAACATCCCTTTGTTACACACCACAGTCGGT
>JBFIDU010000070.1:0-8336 GCA_041603755.1 Methylophilaceae bacterium | reverse complement strand
CTAGCTTTGCCTTATCTGCAGATGGCGCACTTGCAAATAATTGATCTATAGTGCTGCTTGTTGGTGCAGGAGCTGGTGCTGGAGCTGGAGCTGGTGCTGGAGCTGGTGCTGGAGCTGGAGCTGGAGCTGGAGCTGGAGCTGGAGCTGGAGCTGGTGCTGGTGCTGGTGCTGGTGCTGGTGCTGGTGCTGGTGCTGGTGCTGGTGCTGGTGCTGGAGCAGGAGCTGGTGCAGGAGCTGGTGCAGGAGCAGGAGCTGGTGCAGCATTTGCTACAACACCTGATATTGCTTTTTCGAGCTTACTTGCTAAACTTGCTACTTCTTGACTGGTTTTAGGTTGTCCAGTAGTTGATAGAATCTGATTGAACGCATTGAGAAGTTTTGCTTGATCTGTTGCTGATAAGCTCGATATTGTTTGGTTTAATGCATTTAAATCAGATTGAGCAGTTGCGTTAATAACCGTATCTAATTTAGTTTTGTTAGAACCAGTAAAGCTGTTAATCAAGCTTTCAGCAGATGCACCACTTGTTGTAAATGATATTTCTGTCGCAAAGAAACCTAATGTTTCCACATTGTTTTGACTTGTCGCTTTTTCTGTCAGTTGGCCTAGCTTTTGCGCAGGAACTACACATAAGTCTTTCTTCTGAATACTATTAACAATATCGTCAGCTGATGCTTTTTTAGCTTTTTTATCTGCTGGTGGGTTGTCAGAGTACTGCATAACACCTTTTGAATCACGCCATTTATAAACTTGCGCATCTGCATTGCTACTTAGTAGTAAGACTGTAGTAAATGGGATAATAAAAAGAGATTTGTGCGTAACGTTTGATAACTTAAACATAGTCTAAATGGTACCTTATATTGAATTGCCCCTGTATGCGAAATATTAATAAACGCAACACTTATAAGTCAATGAATTCAAATAAAATATTCTATTGAGGATGACTTTAATAATAAAAGGCTATATAAACTGCAATTATTATAATAATTTATAGCCTGACGAGAATCGTCAAACTCATACGGACTGATATAATGATTTAAAAGACAAGGGTTGTCAGTTGTGGTTCCATGCAATCATATTTAATGCTAGGGTGTATTAGTTATGCGTTTAGATAATCAAAGAGAAAGTCAAAATGTAGAGGATCGACGTCGGCTGGGTGGTGGGGCTCGAGGTATAGGCATTGGTACGATTGTGATGGTGCTATTAGCGCTATATTTTGGTGTAGATCCATCGACCATACTTAATATGGGCCAGTCTATGAATCCGGGGGGGCAAGAGAGCGCTGAGCCAATTCCTGAAAACGATGAAATGGCTCGTTTTGTTTCGAAAGTGCTAGGGAGCACAGAAGATACGTGGGGTAAGATTTTTCAAAGTTCAGGCTACAGTTATTCAGCACCCAAGCTCGTTCTGTTCCGCGATCGGACCAGTACTGCTTGTGGCACTGGACAAGCAGCAATGGGGCCTTTTTATTGTCCAGCAGATAAAAAAGTCTATATTGACCTATCGTTTTATGATGAGATGAAACATCGCTTTAATGCGCCTGGTGATTTTGCGCAGGCTTATGTTATTGCGCATGAGGTTGGACATCATCTGCAAAATTTGATGGGTACTTCAGAAAAGGTGCAGCAAGCACGGCAAAGTGCTCGTAGTGAGGCTGAGGCAAATCAGTATTCTGTAATGTTGGAATTGCAGGCAGATTGTTATGCTGGCGTTTGGGCAAATCATGCGGAAGGTGAAAATCGTATACTGGAGGCTGGCGATGTGGAAGAAGCGATGCGCGCAGCTGCAGCAATAGGCGATGATGCTTTGCAGAAGCAAGCCCAAGGGTATGCGGTCCCTGATAGTTTTACACATGGGACATCTGAACAGAGGATGCGTTGGTTTAACGAAGGTTTAAGTAACGGTGATGTGAGCAAGTGTGATACTTTTAGTAGTTCAAGGTTGTGATGGTGTTGAAAAATAAAATAAATTTGACTGAATATTGTATTAGCTCAGAAACAATCGCTGGCGGTGGAATGCTGACGGTAAAGCGTGACCAAGTACGCTTGCCTAATGGTCACAAAAGCCAGCGTGAATATGTGTTGCACCCAGGCGCAGTCGTTGTAGTGCCTTTGCTCCCTAATGGCAAAGTCATTATGGAAAGGCAGTTCCGTTATCCTTTAAGGCAGACCTTTATTGAGTTCCCTGCAGGTAAGATTGACCTAGGAGAGGATATTCTGATCACAGGCCAGCGAGAGCTACTGGAAGAAACAGGGTATAGCGCTGCACAATGGATAAAACTTGGGCATCAGCACCCATGCATAGGTTATTCTAATGAGGTTATTCATATTTACATGGCTTCTCAGCTTTCCGCAGGGCAGCATCAACGAGATGTGGATGAGGCGTTAGAAGTATTTGAGCTCGACTTTGATGAGTGCTTGGCAATGGTCAAACGTGGAGAAATTACAGACGGTAAAACGATAGTGGCATTATTTTTTGCTGAAAAGTATTTAGCAAAATAGTATGGCAAAAGTGCTCGTAGTTGGTTGTGGGGACTTGGGTGCGGAAATTATTCGTTTGTTAGTTGATGCTGGTCATGAGGTTACTGGCGTTCGAGCAAGCAATAAACCACTCTCAGACGGTGTGCCACATATTCAAGCTGATGTTAGGGATGCGTCGACCCTTGGAGATATAAAGCATTTATTACCCAATATCGTTATATATTGTATTTCGGCCAATGCGCAAACAGATGATAGTTATAAAGCGCATTATGTTGACGGTCTAAATAATATTTTATTATCACAAGTAGATAACACCCAGTTACAGCATGTCTTCTTTATCTCTAGTACGCGCGTCTATGGGCAAAGCGTAAACCAAATCTTGAACGAAAACAATCCGGCATTGCCCAATGATTTCGGTGGTATGCGCTTGTTAGAAGCAGAGGCTTTGTTAAAACATCTTTCATTTGGAGCGACTGCCTTAAGGCTGACAGGAATTTACGGCCCAGATCGGCTTTATCTAATTAATCTGGCAAAAGATCCTGATCGTTGGCCAGTTAATGATCGGTGGACCAATCGCATACACCGTGACGATGCTGCAAGATTCATTGTATTTCTATGTAACAAAGCTATTATGGGAGAGTCTATAGATAGCCACTACATTGTTACAGATGATAAGCCTGTATTGCTATATGAAGTATTGGAATGGATTCTTAATAAATTTAACAAAACGCTGCCAGCAACCAATAAGTCAAATACAATTGACGGTAAACGGTTAAGTAATCAGAGAATGCGCGAATTAGGTTTCGAGTTGCATTACCCAGATTACACAGTGGGCTATGACGAAATTATAAAAGGTTTGCAGAATAAAAATGATTAAATGGTTTTTGCTGGTTTTGTTGTTAAGTTTGAATGCCAATGCAGAGGGTGATCCTACATTCAATGCATGGTTAGCTGCATTAAAGGCAGAAGCCAAAAGTAAAAATATTTCTGAAAAAGCCATCGAAACCACTTTAGAGAATGCTATCTTTTTACCTCGCGTTATTGAGCTTGATAGATCGCAACCAGAGTTTGTTTCAACATTCTTTACTTATATTCAAAAGCGTGTCACAAGGCAAAGAGTAGAGGAAGGAAAGGCAAAGATTAAAGAGCATTTAGCTTTATTAGAGAAAGTTGAAGCTAAATATGGCGTGCCCAAAAATATTCTGGTTGCTTTTTGGGGGCTGGAAACAAACTATGGGCAAAACAAAGGCAATACCAGTCTGGCATCTGCATTACTGACATTAGCTTATGAAGGCCGTAGAGCGGATTTCTTTCGACAACAATTGATTAACCTTATGACTATCGTTGATGCTGGTCATCATGAACCTAATAGTATGCGGGGCTCTTGGGCAGGTGCTTCAGGTCATATGCAGTTTATGCCTTCCACGTTTTTGGATTATTCAGTGGACGCTAATGAGGATGGGCGAAATGATATTTGGGATAATTTGCCCGATGCAATGGCTTCGGCAGCTAATTATTTGTCCACCATTGGGTGGAAACAACAAGAGCCTGTCGCATTGGAAGTGAAGCTGCCACAGAATTTTGAATATTATCAAGCACAGTTGGGGCTAAGACAGCAATCGAAAAACTGGGCGATGTTGGGTGTTACACAAGTGGATGGCACTGCGCTGCCGACATTGGAGAATACCGCCATTATATTGCCACAAGGTTATCAAGGCCCGGCTTTTTTAGTAGGTAATAATTTTGATGTCGTGATGAAATGGAATCGCTCTGTTAATTATGCATTATCTGTGAGTCACTTAGCTGATCAATTGGTTGAGAGCAAGCCAATAGTCAACGGTTGGAATCTTGATAATGTTGCAATTACATTCAGTCAAGCATGGGCCATGCAGGAAAAGTTAAATAAATTAGGATACGATAGTGGCGCGCCTGATGGTTATCCTGGCACCAAAACAAAAGCAGCAATCAGGAGTTATCAGCTAAAGAATGGCTTGCCAGCAGATGGCTACCCATCCTATGATTTGTTTAATCGGCTTATGAAGGAATAATCCATTGTAATTTATGCCATCGTATAAAATAAATGTGTAGCTTCGTTTGCGTGGTGTTGCGCAATCAGATAAAATCACGCCTTCTTAGCGTATAGGCGGTTAGCTCAGTTGGTTAGAGCACTTGGTCGACATCCAAGGGGTCAGCAGTTCGAATCTGCTACTGCCTACCATTAACAAAAAAGCCGTATAATTTGACGGCTTTTGTTATTTTTAATTGTAGAGATTGTATATGCCCGTCATTCAATTGCCAGATGGATCAAAACGTAGCTTCGATGCGCCTGTAAGCGTATCCGAGGTTGCAATGGATATTGGTGCAGGCCTTGCCAAGGCAGCACTAGCCGGTAAGGTGAATGGTCAACTAGTAGATACCAGCTATGTAATTGAGACTGATAGTGAACTAGCGATTATTACAGATAAAAATGATGAAGGCTTAGACATCATTCGTCACTCAACTGCTCATTTATTAGCTTATGCAGTAAAAGAGCTTTTCCCAGAAGCACAAGTAACCATTGGGCCTGTTATAGAAAATGGCTTTTATTATGATTTTAGTTACAAGCGTGCATTTACCCCTGAAGATTTAGAAAAAATTGAAAAGAAAATGACAGAGCTCGCCAAAAAGGACGAGCTTGTGACGCGTAAAGTCATGCCGCGAGATGAAGCTGTTACTTATTTTAACAGTATCGGTGAGGCTTATAAGGCGGAAATCATTTCAAGTATTCCTGCAGGAGAGGAAGTTTCACTGTATACAGAGGGTAATTTCACTGATTTGTGCCGCGGCCCACATGTGCCCAATACAGGAAAATTGAAAGCTTTCAAGTTAATGAAAGTTGCCGGTGCTTATTGGCGTGGTGATAGTAACAATGAAATGTTGCAGCGAATTTACGGTACGGCGTGGCGTAATAAAGAAGAGCTTAAGGATTACTTATTTCAGCTGGAAGAGGCAGAAAAACGAGACCATCGCAAACTCGGGAAACAGTTGGATTATTTTCATATGCAAGATGATGCGCCAGGTATGGTATTTTGGCATCCAAAAGGTTGGACGCTTTGGCAGCAGATTGAACAGTATATGCGTCAAATGTTCATTGATTTTGGATATAAAGAAGTCCGCACACCTGCAGTACTGGATAAAACATTGTGGGAGAAATCTGGGCATTGGCAAAATTATCATGATCATATGTTTGTCACTGCTTCAGAAAATCGTGACTATGCCGTGAAGCCAATGAATTGTCCTGGCCATATCCAGATATTTAACAGTCATCTCCATAGTTATCGAGATTTACCATTGCGCTTAGCGGAGTTTGGTTCCTGCCATCGCAACGAACCCTCTGGTGCACTGCATGGATTAATGCGAGTACGGGGCTTTACACAAGATGATGCGCATATTTTCTGTACCGAAGCACAAGTTGAATCTGAAGTAGCAGATTTTATCAAAATGCTATACAAAGCCTACGAAGACTTTGGTTTCAAAGAGGTTTTAGTAAAGTTATCTACACGACCAGAAAAGCGTATTGGCTCCGATGCAGAGTGGGATAGGGCAGAAACCGCGCTAGCAAATGCATTAAAAGTAAATGGACTGGATTTTGACTATTTGCCAGGAGAGGGTGCGTTTTATGGGCCGAAAATCGAATTTACGCTTAAAGATAGCCTAGGTCGCCTTTGGCAATGCGGCACAGTTCAATTGGACGCCAACTTACCAGAGCGCTTAGGGGCAGAGTATGTTGCAGAGGATAATTCACGGCGGCGCCCAGTGATGCTTCATCGTGCCATCGTTGGTTCTATGGAGCGTTTTATGGGTATTTTGATAGAGAATTATGCAGGTGCAATGCCGGTTTGGTTGTCGCCAGTACAAGTCATGGTGCTTAATATTTCGGATGCACAAGCAGATTACGTGTTGCAAGTAGTTGAAAAGCTGAAGAAAAGTGGCGTTAGATGCGAATTTGACTTGAGAAATGAGAAGATTACCTATAAAATACGCGAGCACAGTATGCAGAAACTGCCCTATTTGTTAGTGGCTGGTGATAGAGAAATGCAAACAAGCTGTGTGGCCGTGCGAACCAGAAAAGGTGAAGACTTAGGTTCTATGACTGTAGAAGCGTTTATTCAACGCATTAAAACAGATATAGAAAACAAAGCTTAAGTACTTATCTCGATATAAATTTGTCTGGTAATGCGCGGCTTTTGATTTGATATTTTAGATTTGAACACAAGGGGATTGCTATAGCTCAAGACAGAGGTAAAGGGACAAGAATTAACGGTGAAATTACAGCGAGAGAAGTTCGCTTAGTTGGTATTGATAGTGAACCGTTAGGAATCATGAGCTTGGAAGAAGCGTTTGCTAAAGCCGAAGAAGTAGATATTGACCTTGTAGAAATTGCTCCAAATGCTAGCCCACCAGTTTGCCGCCTCATGGATTATGGCAAATTTAAATATGCAGAAAGCAAGCGTTTGCACGAGCAAAAGCTTAAACAAAAGCAGGTTCAAATTAAAGAAGTAAAATTTCGCCCTGCAACAGATAGTGGTGATTACAATATTAAAGTACGTAATATCACGCGCTTTTTAGAAAGCGGCGATAAAGTGAAATGTACGTTAAGATTTAGAGGGCGAGAAATCACCCATCAAGAATTTGGTTTAGACTTGTTGAGACGTGTCCAGGCTGACTTGGAAGAAGTAGCGGTAGTTGAGCAGTTTCCTAAAATGGAAGGTCGGCAAATGGTCATGGTGCTGGCACCAGTTAAAAAAGTAGCACCAAAAAAGAATGAAAAAGTAAAGTCTGATAAAGCAGACAAAAAAGTAAAAGAAGAAGAATAAAGTATTATAAGTTTCCTGAGTGAACTGGCCAAAAAGGCATGCCTATGCACTCATAATTACTCTTTAAGGAGAAAAAAATGCCAAAAATGAAAACAAAGAGCAGCGCAAAAAAGCGCTTTAAGTTCTTAGGTAACGGTAAAGTAAAACGTACCCATTCACACCTTCGTCATATCTTGACTAAGAAAACAACGAAGCAAAAGCGCAAGCTACGTGGTACCGAGATTATTTCAGCAACAGACGTCAAACGCATTCGCGCAATGATGCCAACACGATAAGGAGAATAATATGCCTAGAGTAAAACGTGGTGTCGTCGCTCGTGCAAGACACAAAAAAGTATTAAAAGCTGCAAAAGGCTACCGTGGCCGTCGCAACAACGTATATCGTGTTGCTAAACAAGCGGTCATGAAAGCTGGACAATACGCTTATCGTGATCGCCGTCAGAAAAAGCGTCAATTCCGCACATTGTGGATTGCACGGATCAATGCTGGTGCTCGTGAGTGTGGTTTAACATACAGCCGCTTCATGAATGGTTTGAAAAAATCAGCTGTGGATGTAGATCGTAAAGTGCTAGCAGATTTAGCTGTGTTTGATAAACAAGCTTTTGCAAAATTTGTAGATTTAGCAAAAGCAGGATTAGCAGCATAGTTTTTTCTAACAAAAAAAGAGGCTGCGGCCTCTTTTTTTTTCTTAGACTATATATTTTAGGTTGGCATGGCAAATTTAGACCATTTAATTACAGAAGCACAAGCTGATTTTGCAGCTTGTCAAACAACCACTGCACTAGAAGATGCAAAGGCAAAATATCTGGGTAAGACAGGTGCTATCACAGAAGCCTTAAAAGGTTTAGGTAAACTTTCTGCCGAAGAAAGACCTGCTGCTGGCGCAGCAATTAATGTTGTAAAAAAACAAGTTGAAGCAGCATTAAATGCTAGGCGTGATGCACTTTTAGATGCTGCGCAAGCTGCACAGCTAGCCAGCGAATCCCTTGATGTTACGCTACCT